>NZ_JBBMEP010000025.1:0-33655 GCF_040096475.1 Faecalibacterium faecis
CAGAAGTTAAGCTCACTTGTGCCGAAGATAGTTCGCTGGAAACGGCGCGTGAAAATAGGTAGTCGCCGACTTGAACAAAAACGCTTCAGAAGAAATTCTGAAGCGTTTTTCTTTTGCCGGAAAGCTTTGTCAAATCTTTTTCTCCGGGTTTATACAGGGATGCTGGTATCAAAAAATATCAGAGTGCCGGCGGCGTCCAGATTTCTCCGCCTTCCTCCCCATCATGTTTTTTGGCAAAAATCACCATATAGTCTGCCGCTTCACCTTGTCCATCTGCGGCCTCCTGCTTCACAATTTCAACGCAGTACTCAACAGTATTGCCATTGTATTGATAATAATGTCCAATGTCTTTTTCATCGTTCCAGCTCCTTTCGCTTGTTCCGGTCCACGACGGCGTGTTTCACCAGCTCTTTGAACTGGCTCAACTTTGCCAACACAGACGGACGCTCGGATTTCTCCGCCTTCCTGACCTTTTTCCCGGTGTACTCGGTAAAAGCAGCGGTCAGGGCATCCGCGTCCCGACCCTTGAAAAAGATCAGGTACTTGGGTGGGGAGCTGCTGCGGTCCTTCTTCACCGCATAGTCCACGCCGTATTTCCGGGCGATCTTCTCAAACTCCTTGATGGAGGGGTCGGTGATCTCGATGTTGGAAACCCCTTGGTTCTGACCAATCAGCTGTTTCACCGTCTGCTTGCCCTGGGGCTTCACAGGCGCGTCACGGCTTCTCTGCTTTTGCAGCTTCTTTTCCTTGCGGTGGGCAAGGTACTTGGTGATGGCGGCTTTCATCAACCGCCCGGTAAACTTTGTTCCGCTGACTACCAGCGTCAAAGTCCTGTTTTCCACTTCCTCCTGCATAGGTCATCGCCTCCTTTCCACGGATTTTGCAGGGGTGGCGCTTGATACTAAGGCGGGACCACCAGCCGCCGCAGCAGGTATTTCAGCATGGCAGGCTCCTTTCAGCGCAGCTGATCGGAGCGTTCATAGTACAGATGGTCCTGGCGCACTTTGGCATGGCTGAGAATCTTGATGTGACCCTTTTCCTGGTTCTCCAGGCTTTTCTGGTATCCGGCCTCCGTCAGAAACAGGCGGGTTCGTTCACCTTTCCAGCCCACCGGGGAATCGTCGGTCAGCACATCGAAGATAATCATGTGCCGGGTGTCCTCGGCAAACCGCTCCAAATCCATGTACTCATGGCCGTGGTAGTTCTGCGCCCCGGCTTTGAGGCGCATTTCCTCCATCAGCTGGCCCACGGTCTTACGCTCAGGCATGGCGTGCGCCTCCTTTCCCGCGTCCCTGGCCCTTCACGGCCAGGATACCGTCCAGGGTGGTGGCGGTGATCCGCAGGCGCTCGGCGGTGGCAATGTCATTCTTCACGGTCTCGTCGATGCCGTGGCCGCAGACCACCAGCACATGGGACCGGCGCAGGTAGTCCCGCGCCATATCCAGCCCGTCCTTGTGTTCCTGGGGAATCTCGTCCTTGAGGAAGGTAGGCAGGAACAGCACCGGGCAGATGGGCGAATACCCGGCGTCGTACACCTGACGACAGTAGGCCGCAGCGTTCTCGGCGTTCTCATACTGGCTGTTGCTCCAGGGAGCCGTAATGTAGGCAAGAGGTCGTTTCATGGCAAAATCCTTTCTCCCGGTGTTTTCGGGTAGCAGAAAAGCGGCTGTTTACCAGCCGCCTGCGTACATATCGTGGTTGACTTGTGCGGTGTAGTGGTTGCTGATCGTGGTCGGCGCATTAAACAGCACCGCAAGCAGATACTGCTTCATGTTGCGGATTTCGGTGGTATTGTTCCGCAGGCATTCCATGACAAACTCGATGTGGGAGCAATCCAGCTTCAAAAAACGGGAGCGGACCACCTCATGGGGGAAGTCGCTGCCAGCAATCCGGGTGGTTTTCCGCTTGGCGCAGACGGTCTCCACCATCAGCTCCACAATCTCGTCCAGGTCCTCCCGATAGGTGGTAAACTCCCGGCACAGGTGGTCATACTCGATGTTCTCCAAAATCAAATCCCGATAACTTTCCATCTCTGAGACAGACATCGCATCCCTTCCTTTCCGTTCCGGCAGCTGTGCTGCCGCTGCCTCCCGGAAGGGAATAGAATCGGTACTTGATCCATAAGTAATTGTTTTTTCTGTATTTGATTTCTCTATATTTAATTCTGCGGGCTTTTCCGTATCCGGTTTTACCATATCCGGGTTTTCCGTATCTGGTGAAGCCATATCCGGCTGGGGCGTATCCGGGTTCTTCGGCTGTGGCTGCTCATATATGACATACTCCGTATCACTGATGCGTCCCTGGCGGTCACGCAGTTTGTGCCGCACAATGTAACCGGCAGCCTCCAATTCCCGCAACGCAGCGCCTATGGCATCCACGCCCTCCTTACAAATCTTTGCAAGACCACGGGTGGTGTAATTCCAGTCCTCTGGCAAAGACAGCATCATGGAAAGCAGCCCCTTGGCTTTTAACGACAGATTTGCATTTCGTAAATGATGATTGCTCATCACGGTATAATCACGGGTCCGTTCAATGCGAAAAACGGCCATCGACCTCACTCCTTCCAAATTTCTCAGGGTATGAAAAAAGCCACAATCCTGTAAAAAGAATTGTGGCAGTCAGCTGTTTTGTTCACTTTTTCTGCGCCGGTAGGGGCGCTTGGAAATGGGCGGTTTATCCAACAGGTCATTTCCCTGAGAGAATGGCAGAGTTTGCAGAACACGGTCAATCTCTATAAATTCCATACCATGCTGGGAATGGCAATCCTCCCGGATTGCTTCCCGGATTTCCTTTACAGTACACATTTCAATCCTTTCCTTTCGCAGTAATGATTTGTTTATGAGTGGCGGCGGTGTTTTCCCGGTTTGAAATCGAGGATATGTCCCTCAATCACACGAGCGTAACGCTTGATCTTGATCTCCCGGCGCTGCTGGCTTTGCAGGGCGGCCTGATACCCGTCCTCGGTTAAAAACAACCGCATTTCCTCTCCGGGACTACCGTAAGCTGTGCTGGGACGCAGGACGGAAAACTCAATCATCCAGCGGGTGTTATCTCAAAACCTCTCTACGGCGAGAATGTTGTGTCCTTTCAGCTCACGGGCTGAAATATCCCTCATAGGCGGCTCCTTTCATCGTTCCTGGTCTCTCTGACGCTTTTTCTGCCATGCCTCCAGCAACTTGATGATGGTTTCCTGCATCCGCTGGGGCGTATAGCTTTTAGGGAAATACTTCCGCAAGGTGTCAGAGGTAAATGTCACTCGGTCCAGATCGCTTTTCTTTTCCTCACCCATGATGACACGCATCATATCGAGGGTCAGATGCCCCTCCTGACTGTATTTCTTGAGCCGCTGGGCTTGAGAAAGAGAAGGGGTAGCCTGTTCGCTGTCCATCGCGTCCAACAGGTCTACCTGTTCCTCCTTTTTGAGAAAGGACAGCTCATAGGCAGGGTTCAGGGCAATCTTCTTTTCATCCACCATATCCAGCAGTTCGGGGATAAGCTCCGTCAGGCGGATAAATCTCTGAATTTGATTTTTACTCTGCCCAACCTGTTCAGCTAAAACATCTCTGGATTTCCTACCATCGGACTTGTGCCCAAGTTGGGCACAAGTTAAATCCACTCGCTCTCCTTGATGTTTCATGGCATCCAGTTTCATTTTATAGGCAAAGGCCCTCTCACTTGGAAGCAGGCTTTCTCGTTGCAGGTTGCTGTCAACCATAATGATCGTGGCGGCATCATCATCCAGATCACGGACAATTACCGGCATGGACTCTTTTTCTGCCAGTTCACTTGCTCTGTGCCGTCTGTGTCCGGCCACCAGTTCATAACCGCCCTCCGGGTCCGGTCGAGCAATCGCCGGGACCAGAACGCCATACTGCTTGATACTGTCAGCGGTCTCCATCATGGCTTCGTCATCCTTGACTTTGAATGGGTGGTTCTTAAAGGGATGCAGTTCAGACAGCGGAATCTCCTGAATCTTTTCCAGCTTTGCATCCTGACGGCCTTCTTCGGTGGAGAACAGATCATCTACCGAGGCCAGCTCTATTTTTTTCGCGCTGCTTTTCAAGTTTCAACACCTCCTTCGTCAGATTTCGATACCCCTCTGCCACCTTGCCGCCAGGGTCATGGGCGAAAATACTTTTTCCCTCTGCGCTGATTTCCTTTGCACGGACAGAGTGTGGAATCTCCGTTCCAAAGATTTTGATTTTACTTCCATAGGTGTCCCGCAGCAAAGCAGCAATCTCTTTTGCAAAGTTGGTGCGGTTATCCACCATCGTCAGCAGGATACCGTCAATCTGGAGCTTTGGATTGATCTGCCGTTTCACCTTACTGACCGTAGATAGAAGCTGTTCCAGTCCTTTGGCGGGCAGATACTCTGCCTGCACGGGAATGATGATCCTGTTCGCAGCCGCCAGCGCATTGACCGTAAGCATCCCCAACGAGGGCTGACAGTCAATCAGGATATGGGAATATTGTCCCTTCAGTGTGTCCAGGTATTGCCGTAAAATCGTTTCACGGCTCATGGCGTTTACCAGAGAAACCTCCATGCCGGAAAGCTGAATATCCGCAGGCATCAGGTCAACGCCTTCTGCATGATGCAGAATACCTTCTCCGGGGCGTATAGGCTGATCCATCAGAATTTTGCCCATTGCATCCGACAGTGTAAATGGCAGCTTGTCCGGTTGCGGATTTCCCAAGCTGATTGTCAGGCTTCCTTGTGGGTCCCCGTCGATCAGAAGCACTTTCTTTCCGGCCTGTGCCAGACCTATTCCCAAGTTCGCACAGGTTGTTGTTTTGCCAACGCCGCCTTTCTGGTTGGCGATGGCGATGATTTGCGTGTTCATTGACTTCACCTCATTTCTAATTATTGCTGTTGCTTCTGGAAATAGAAAAAGCCGCCACTTCAAAATCATAAAGTGACGGCCCTTTCTAATGCCGGAATCTCTGAAACCAAAAAAGCACCCAGTTATTTGTTACTGAGTGCCTGCATTAGAATCGTATTTAATTGTTCAGATTTGGTCAGATTATGCCAAACCCTCCAGCGAAAAATCCGGTGTCTGAGAGTGCCAAATCACCCTCAAAAATACCCCCGAAATTGCTCTCTGGTTGTCCTATTTTTTAACCACTAAGGCCGTTTTTTGACCCCATTTTTGCCGGTTGTCCTATATTTAACCACTAAAAATTGGGTGAAAACGGCTCTCGTTTGGTCAAATCAAGTCAAACTATATCAGCCCGTTTAGGTATAAGAAAACCCCGGAAAACCTTGATTTTCCGGGGTTTTTGAACCATTTTGATATAGTCTGAGCAGTCGATTATCGCTTGCTGAACTGCGGAGCGCGACGGGCTGCTTTGAGACCGTACTTCACGAAACCTAAGCTCGATTTTGCTTGATTTTACGCGGTTTTTCAAGCTTTTTGCTCTTCGTCCACCAGTTCTTAAACCCACGATTTTGTAGGCTTTTGTCGGATTTTAACCCTAATCTTTTTTTGATGTGTCGATTGCTCTGTTGATCACCCCATGTAATTGGGCAGGTTTATTATACTTGACTTTGGCGTAAATATCCATAGTCACCTTGCTGTTTTCGTGTCCGGCAAGATACTGTACGGTTTTAGGATCAACCGAAGCATAAATCAGGTTCGTGATATAAGTGTGACGCAATTGATGCGGTGTCACTTGAAAATCCATCGTATATACCAACTTCGGATTGTTCGGCTGATGCTCACCAAGCTTCGGCTTTACCACATGCTTAATCTTCTGCCCATTCACATAGGTGTAATAGCAGCGTTCTTCCGTAGAACGAACTGCTATGTACTTCCACACCCTCACGAACTGAGATTCAGCCAAAGCATTACCATTCCTGTCCGAGATCACATATTCCGATTTTGACTTTTCTTTTGCCTCTTTCAAACATTCCACCAGCTTGCCCGGAATAGGAATGTCCCTTTTAGCTGCTGGCGTTTTTAATTCTGTTGAAATCACTGGACGATTGTTCACAGAACGCCATGCTCGCCGTACCGAAATATATGGGGTGGCACCATCCAGGAAAACACAATCCCATCGCAGTGCAAGAATTTCTTCCCGCCGCAACCCTGCGTATAACCCAATCATTACAAAAACATACGGTGGTAATCCCCTGATTGTATCCAGAAGAATTTTCACCTGCTCATCCGTCAATGCCTTCTTTTCCTGCTTTGGTGTTCCGCCTTTTGCAGAAAGCGACGCAGCCGGATTATAACTGATGATTTTGCTTTCTTCTGCTGAATAGAAAACACATTTGATCAGCATATTCATTTTGCTGTACAGGGAAGCTGATTGCTTGGAGATTGGAACCAGCAGCAAACGAAGGTCATCGGTCGTCACTTCGTCCATATACATATCTCCAATAGCTCCAATAATGTATTTTCTTATCGTGCGCTCATATCCGCTCAATGTGTTTTCTCGCACACTCGCCGAGCGCATCTTCAACCATTTTTCGCAATACTCAGCTACTGTCGGATTATTCTTCCGGAATATTTCATCCTCAATACTGCGCTTCATCTCAACGGATTTATCGTACAGCTCTTCAGGAGTCTGTGCATATAGCGAAATCCATTTTCCATCCGCATCCTGCATTCGTGTTCTGTAATATTGAACCCCCCTCTTCATAATTGTTCCATATTCCGGCACTACTTTTTTTCTTGCCATTATTGCTTCCTCCATTTTCTTGATATCCAAATTGATCTTTGCTCTTTAATTATCCAGAATGCTGCTCCGGTTCTCAAGGATGTCGCTATATGTAAAAAGAGCAGGGATTATCCCTACTCTTTTTGATCTCATTCATGAAACGGTCTGGCCTATTCTGCATCCCACAGTGTAAAGGTATCCTCTAATATGCCCGCCAGTTCAACCGGCCGGTTATACTTTGCCTTTGCATAAATGTCCATCGTTATCTTGCTGTTCTCATGACCGGCAAGATACTGAACTGTTTTTGGATCAACCGATGCGTGAATTAGATTTGTAATATAAGTGTGCCGCAGCAAATGTGGTGTCACTTCAAAGTCTAAGCTATAAACCACCTTTCCATTATGCGCAGCTCTTTCGCCCAGCACCGGTTTCACTGTATGCTTCACTCGTTTTCCATTCTCATAACGGTAGTAGCTCCGTTCCTTTACGGTTCGGGTCACAATATACTGCCAGAGCCTCTTAAACTGCGTATATGAAAGCGGTTCGCCCTCGCTGTTCGCAACAACATAGTCTGATGTTGAATTCTCCTTTGCTTCTCTCAGACATTTAGCCAGGCAATCAGGAAGCGGTACATCTCGATGAGCAGCCTTTGTTTTCAGCTCAGACATTATTACTGGTCGATTGTGTTCTGTATGCCAAGCTCTGCACACTTTCAAATACGGTGCTGCTTCATCCAGAAAAACCGAATCCCACTGCAATGCAAGAATTTCTTCTCGCCGAAGCCCCGCATACAAACCAAGCATCACAAATACATACGGCGGCAGTCCTCTTATCGCATCCAGCAATCTCTCCACCTGATCATCAGTCAAAGGGGTTTTCTCTTTTTGAGGAACGCCTCCGTTCTTTCCAGACAAATAAATTGTAGGATTGTCCTGAATCACTTTGCTTTCCTTTGCCGCCGCAAAAATACTCTTATAAAGTATATTGACCGATTTGTACACAGACGCTGATTTTTTGGATACCGGAACCAGTGCCAGACGAATATCATCCGCTGTAACATCTGCTATATTCATATGACCCAGAGGCTTTATAATATGCCGTTTTACTTTCGATGTGTAATCCGTCAACGTAGTGGCTCTTACCTGTGCAGATTGTAACAACAGCCACTTTTCGCAATACTCCTTTACTGTGGGGGATGATCTGCGAAATGTATTATCCTCAATGCTCTATGACATGAAATCCAAACCGGAATATGAGGCCAATATCGTAGCAGCAGAAATCCTGATGGACAGCGATGAAGTCCTTCGCTACATCTATGAGTATGGTTATACAGCCGAGCAGATCGCCAGTGCGATGTCCACCGACATCAATCTGGTTGCGCTGAAGGTAGCACACCTGGCCACACTTGGATACAATCTGCACGCGCTGGAACATAAAAGCAACTTTTTGAAATAACCTATCTTCGAGGAGCCTTGACCGGCTCCTCTTTTTTGTTGCAAATTGTGCAGATGCCGTCTGCACAATTATCAGCCTAACATCTGCATGTGATAGAGCTTCACTTTTTCCTCAAACGGCAGTCCCGGATCAATGCCGACTTCTTCCCACATCACACCATACGGTGCGCCGCCATCTGTATATCCAGCGATAAAAGCAAAACGACCGTCGCAGTCCTCATACAGTTCTGTCAGCCGTTCTCGTTCTTTCGCATCCCGCTCCATTCTTCGCTGCCGGAGCCGCTGTTCTTCAGCCCGTTTAATCTGGTCGAGTTGTTCCTGTGTATAATTGACCCCCAACTCCTGCAAATCTTTAGCGGCAGTCACGGCATCCACATGAAAGCGTTCCCGGTAATGCTTGTTCATCTTTTTCGGCGAGCCGGTATAGGTGAGCAGCCACTGCTTGCCTTTTCGGAGGCGTGCTTCCTTTCGCTCAGCCTTCGTCAGTTTCTTTTTCTTTGCCATTCGCGGAATCTCCCGGATTTTTTGCTGATGATTTTGGTTTACGCTTTTTCGGTGCTGTCAGCTCATAGCTCAAAGAAAGCAGGTCTTTGATGGCATCATCCAGTTCTGGTTTGCCAAGCTGAATACTGAGCCATTTTTCCTTATTCATGTGATAGGCTGGAAAATAGCCGTCTTGCCCACGAAGAGAGCCGATCAGCAGCGGATCACTTTTCACATTAAGGACATCAATGATGCCTGCTTCCGGCAGTCCCAACTTATCAGCAGATACTTCCAGAACTACACCATACCATTTGTTATTGTCGTTGTGCCGCAGCACCGCATTCCAGTCATGCCAGGGGTATTCCGGCTCTGTGCCGTACTGCTGGCGTATCCATGTAAATAATTCCTGTCGTGTCACTCCATCGCTTCCCCGCTGTTTTATGTGTGGTTTTGTGCAACAACCTGTTGCACAAAGTTTTGCCTCAGATAACTCTCCGCACTGCATTGATATCAGAAATCATCCAGCGCAGCATCAATCTCTTCCAGCCGATCAATCCAGCCCAGGTCAGATTTCTTCTTGGTTGCTGGTCTTTTTTTATCACCACCAACCACTTCAAACCGTTTCTCTTCTGTCCCGAACAAACCTTTTACCTGAATTCTGAAATCCGGCTTGTTGTTTGCTGGGGTTAGATAGCGATACTTTTTACATCTACCATGTTACGGCGGTCATGGTTGACAACTTGCGTCGGCTCCTGCTCGGTATCAACCTGTCCGACAAAGCTGTAATGGATTTCGATTTTCCGGGTGTTGGTTTCCCGGTCTAATTCATGTATCAAAATACGGTCGATAAACTCATGGACGTTTTCATAGGTCAATTCCTGTATGTCGCTGTATTTCCCGACAATCTGAATAAACCTTGATATATCCCTTTTTCGCTCGGTAACGGTTGCGATCTGCTGTTGTAACTCGTCTATCCTTGCGGCAAGGGATTTCTTTTCGTCCTCGTAGCCGGAAGTTAGAAACACAAACCGTTCATCTGTCAGTCTGCCTAATGCGTTGTCCTCGTACAGCTTGCGGAAAAGCGTGTCAAGTTCGGTCATACGCGCCTGTGCTTTGGAAAGTTCCTTTTGCTGCTGCGCTAATGCCTTTCTCGCTTCCATGTCGCCGTACTCGGTAGCTTTACAGATAAAGTCCTGTTCGTGTTCCTTAACATACTGCAAAACCCGCCGCATATCTTCCAGCACTAAATCAAGAAGTACGTTTTTGCGGATATAATGAGAGGTACACTCGCTGCCTGTCCTTGCCCTGTTGCGCCATGCGCCGCAAGAATAGGAAAACCTGCGCGGCTCGATATTTACGCCCTGTTGGTAATACATCTTATGTCCGCAACCAGCGCAAAACAGCAAGCCGGAAAAAATATCAATCTCCGCTGCTTTTGTCGGGCGGTGGCGGGTAGCAATCCGCTTTTGCGCAAGTTCAAAGGTTTCCTCGTCAACAAGCGGCTCATGGGTGTTTGGGAAGAAATAGCGTTGTTCTTCTTCGTTCTTCCGGGTCTTTTTCGACTTGTAGGATACCTTGTGAGTTTTCGCGGTTATGGTATGCCCTAAATATTCCTGCCTTGCTAATATGTCATAGAGCGTTTTGTCCGGCCAAGTATAGGGGGCGATCATTGCCCGCTGATACCGCGCCTGTCCTGTGCGCTGATAGCGCAACGCTCCAATCGTCAAGACTTTGTTTTCCGCAAGCCATTTTTGGATTTCGCACATACGCACGCCGCTAACAAACATAGCGAAAACCTGTTTGACAATCGGCGCGGTTTCCGGGTCGGGTATAAGGTGGTGGCGGTTGTTCGGGTCTGGGATATAGCCGTATGGATATTCCCCGTTGACACGCTCGCCTTTTTGCGCCTGTGCCTGTTTAACTGCACGGATTTTCTTGCTTGTATCGCGGGCGTAAAACTCGTTAAACCAGTTCCGCAAGGGGGTAAACTCGTTATCCTCCCGCGCTGTGTCAACTCCGTCGTTAATCGCGATATAGCGCACTCCGTTTTCGGGAAATACAATCTCTATGAGTTCGCCCGTTTTCAGATAGTTTCTGCCAAGACGGGAGAGGTCTTTGGTAATAACCGTCGCCACTCGTCCGGCTTCCACTTCCTGCAACATCGCTTGCAGCCCCTCGCGCTCAAAACTCACGCCGGAAAATCCGTCGTCCACAAAAAACTTTGTGTTCAAAAAATGGTGTTCGTCCGCATAGCGTTGAAGTATCATTTTTTGGTGCTGTATGCTTCCGCTTTCTCCGGCCTGCATATCCTCTTGACTTAAACGGCAGTAAAGGGCGGTGATTTTATTCGACTGTAACATTAGTCCTCCTTTCCGACAGCCGAATAAACAGGTATAATGTGTTGCTATCATTATACCATATCCCGCCGCCTAATGCACTACTCGGACGCTAAAAAGCCCGGATTTCCGGGCTTTTTCTGCAAATCCTTTACAATGAGTTTTTCAATCTTTTTATGGATTGTATCGGTTGCCTTTTCACTCGGCAACGCTTGAACAAGATAGGTGATTTTCCCTATTTTGCGTTCGGTTGTAATTGTCTGTTTTTTATCCATTAGAAAAACCTCCTTTTCCTGTATGGATAAACTATATTCGTCAAAAGGCAAAACGGGCGGTTGTTAGCTGCAACCTCACGGGAGTTTCACCCCGGCCCATGCTTATGGGTGCGCCGCGCAATACTTTGAGGGTGTTCAACGCGGGAGTATCATTGTGCCGCCTTGTATGTCGTCGCCCACAAGCTGCTAAACTTGTTTTACGGCGCGGTAGTTCTCGCTCGACTTTTCCCCAACGGGGAAAAGCGGTCATGGCGTACCCGCCGCCCGGCTCGGTACAGACGGAATGTACCCGTTGCCTGTTATGCTGCGCACCAAAGGCCGCTTTCTTTGTCAAGGAACAATAGGCTTTGTCGGCCTGTAACAGTACACCGTTTCCGATGTGCTGTTACGGAACGACAAATAGCCCATAACGGGAAGCGTGGAAAGGGGACACGCTCCCCGCATGGGCTAAAAGATTATCCTACATGAAAAGCAAGGGTGCGGGTAATAAGGCGCACTTGCAGCCTGTTACGCATTTCCTCGTCCACATAGGAATAGGTATTGCCCGCGTCGTCTTTCAGCGTGCGGGTACAAAGTTTCGCTATGTAACCCTCGTAATGCTTCAAGATCGCGCACATGGCGGTTGTGTCGCCGTTTGCCGCTGCGGAAATGACAGGGAACGGCAACAGATTTTCAGATTTCCTAACGGTATTCATCATCTGCTTTTCCCTCCAAATACTGTTTGATTTTCGCAAGCGCGGATTTCCTGTGCCGGAAAACCGTCGTGCGTACAACATTCAGCAGTTCAGCAATTTCCGCGTCGCTCATGTCCAAGAAGTAGGACAAAAGGATAATGTCGCGTTTCCTTTCGGGCAAAGCGTTAAGGGCTTCGGCAAGCAGTTCATTTTTGACGAGTACATCAAAGCCGGACACTTGAAAACGGAAATAATCGCTTTTGTATTCGTCCGTTGTGAAAAGCTGCGCGAGTTCGCTTTCGCTCAAATCCGAAAAAGGTACTTCGCGTGCTGCGCGTTTCGCAAGAGTGCGGCGGTGGCTTTTCGCTTCGCCAACCAAAGTTTTCTTTGCTAATGCGTCGTACTGATGTTGTATTCTTTCCTTGTCGGAAGAAGATAGCTCCATAGAGTTCACCTCCTTCCCGCGTGGAGTAGAGGACGGGAGTTAAGGGCTTGTCCTCTCTGCCCCTTTCGCTCCGTACCCGTTCGGGAGATGGCTCTTGAGTGCGTTTTTCAGAAAAAAGTTGAAAAAAGCAAAATGCGCCCGTCCGCAAGACGCGGACGAGCGCAAAGGAAATGTAAGAAGTATTTAGATGTATTGACAGTTCATACTCATAGCCGGAATATCCCGCTTGCGGAGCATAGCTTTTTTTGACCGCAAAGCATTAGGCGGGTTACAGTAAATAAAAATGGACACGGCGATACCTCCCCGATACCGCCGTATCCTTAAAAAAGGGCGACTTTAATACACTACCCGCAATCCATTCTATAATAGGGAACAGCGGCTTTTGCGCAATATTAAATAAAAAAGCCGATAACACATAGGTTTTTTGACCTAATGCGTTATCGGCTCTGCGTCTATGCGTCTGGCACTTTTAATCATTTTTTTTTGAATTTATTATATGTGTTAGCTAACTGTCCACAAGCCGCGTTAATCTCTCTGCCATGAGAAACTCTCATAGTAACTTCAAGTCCTGCTTGCTCTAATTGATGTTTGAATGCAACTATTTCCCGTTTCTGTGGTGCTTTAATTCTTGAATTGCTTGTTGGGTTGTATTGTAACACGTTAATCATAACTTTTTTGCCCCGAAACCATTTTGCAAGTTGTCTTACATCTGAGGGCCGGTCATTTATACCCGGTAAAAGCAAATACGCAAAGACAATTTTGCGATTATGCCTTTCAGAATAGGATAAGGCTTGCTTAACAACATCTTCAATAGCATATATGCGCATGTGAGGAATAATACGATTTCTTGCAGATTGTGTTGCTGCGTGTAAAGATATTGTCAACTGAATTTTAAGATGTTCCTCGCGCAATTTTTTTAATTGATCGACCGGACCAACTGTTGATATGGTAATGCCGTCGGTTGGAAAGTTGAGCCCATATCTATCTCGGAGAATATGGATTGCTTTTATCAAGTTGTCATAATTGAATAAAGGCTCTCCCATACCCATAAAAACGATACGGTTTACTTTTCGACGCAACAATATAATCTGTTGTACGATTTCTGACGATGTTAGATTACGAACAAAGCCATTTCGCCCGGACTCACAAAAAATACAACCAACAGGACAACCGACTTGTGTGCTCACGCAAACAGTTCCACCATCTCGCCGCTTGATAAAAACCGTTTCAATGTATTTGTTGTCTTTCAGTTCGTAAACATACTTTTCAGTATCACTGCTTTTGCAAATATTTTTTACCAACATTGATAGATTTTTTTTGCGTGGTAATTGCTTATATAATTCTTCATATAAGGCTTTTGCTTCATTCTCGCCAATAACTTCCGACATTTCTTTGTAAGTAAATCCGTATGGATCATTCCGTACTTCCGCAGGCGTATATTTAGGTAAACGTTTCATTTTTATATCCTTTCTTCTAAATAATAAAAGTTTGTTTTTCTGTATTTTTGATTACAATCTCTAATTTTTCTACATCAATGATATGCGTCAATTTGCATTTAGGGCAGAAAAGAGGAAAATCTTTTAATACAGTATTATGAAATACTTGAACTCTCGTCTTTCCGTTACAAATCGGACATTTTATCCAATATTTTTTAAGCATTATATTTCACTCGTCCTTTTTACACAAAAAAATGCAGGTCAATCCTCAACATGAGCATTGACCTGCATTTATAATGCACAGAGCAGTACAACAAAACTAAGGCATAGCTTGCACTATGTCTATACTATATCTATACGTCGTTAGTTTTTTGTATAGCATCCGCAAAATAAGCATGACAAAAAAGCCCATGTTGAAAATGGGAAAATCCTTTTTTTCAATGCTTATCTAATACGCATGCTATGCAACATAAACGCCGCCTCCTTTTACATAAATTTTATTTTATCAGAAAATCAGTCTACTGTCAATACACAACAGGAAGTATTTAACCTAATGATATGAATTGTGTGGACATATCCAAAAAGAAAGGTGAACTGTAAAATGTAACAGGGTGAATGAAAATGGCAAAAAGACCCGTACCATTGTACGACTTTAAGGCTTTCGGGGCAGCTATAAAAGCCGCGAGAAATGAATACGGCGAGAGCCGCAAAAAGGTAAGCGACGAGTTATATATTTCCCCGCGCTACCTTGCGAATATCGAGAACAAGGGACAACAGCCGAGTTTACAGGTATTCTATGACCTTGTAACCCGGTATCATATTTCGGTAGATCAATTTTTCTTCCCGAACAGCAATGCGGAGAAATCCACCGGGCGGCGGCAGCTTGACGCGCTGCTGGACGGTATGAGCGATAAAGGCATACGGATTGTAACCGCAACAGCAAGGGAGATAACGGAAGTCGAAAAAGCAGAGGATTAACCTCACAATATGAGAAATCGGGAGATTGCAGCGCATGGCGGCTGCAATCTTTTTTTGCGTCCAAAATGTCAACGTTTGTTTGGTGGTTAAACACGTTCAAACTGCCATTTACATAGAGTTCCAATGCCGACGCGATACGCTGCGCTTCCTTTTCCGGCTGCTTCTTGATTTCATTGTAGAGGTCGCCCAAAATCGGCATATTCTCCGGCTTCGGGTCTGCAAGGTAGCTGCGGTACACGCTGATAACGGCGCGGTCAATCAAAGTCTTTTCAACCGCTTCCAGCCCGTTTTTGCCGCCCATAATCAACTCGCAAAAGGAAAGGATAAAATCGCTCTTTAAGGCTATGGGCGTGTCGCCCTCGCTGTAATTGAGGTTTATATCCATCGGGTTAATGTACTGCGTGCTGTTCTGCGAAACCTTGATAACCTGCCCTTTCAGCCGTTCCACAAGGGGGTAATATTCCGCTTCCGGGTCGCAAATGATAATATCGTCTGCGGTAATGAGAAAAGCGTTGGTGATCTCGCGCTTTGCCGAAAAACTCTTGCCGCTGCCGGGTGTGCCGAGTATCAAGCCGTTAGGGTTCTTCAGCCTTTTCCTGTCGCACAAAATCATGTTATTCGATAATGCGTTTAAGCCGTAATACAACGCTTCGCCGCTTTGGAACAGCTCTTGTACCGTAAAGGGGACGAAAATGGCGGTGCTGGAAGTCGTCAAGCCCCGCTGGATTTGGATTAGGTTTTCGCCCAATGGGATAGAGGACATAAGCCCCTGTTCCTGCCGGTAGTCAAGGCGGGTGAGCATACAGTTGTATTTCTGTGCGATACTTGCGGCCTGAAATACGTCGTTGTCCAATTTCTGCTTTGTGTCTGCCACATTCAAAACTAACAGCGTAAGCAAAAACATTCGCTCGTTCCGGCTCTGCAAATCCCGCAAAAGGTTTTTCGCTTCGCCGCCGTAGGTGGCAAGGTCGGACGGAATTATATCCATATCGTAGCCGCTGCGGATTGCCTTTTTCTGTTCCTCGATTTTCATACGGTCAAGGTCGGTGATTTTCCGCTTGATCGTCTTGATCGCTTCGTTGTGGTCGTTTCACACACTCTCGTGTAGCAAAAATATACCCGTGCGGGTTATTATAGTTTATTTGCGAACTATCTTCCCGAAAATTTAAAAGATAAAGCATCGCCTTTGTCTCAAAGTCAGCACCTGATTTTCTTAATTTTTCCGAAGATTGCACCTTATACGGCATAAGCAAAAACACCTTCTTTCATTCAGAGACCTGTTACTCTACCCCCAACGCCTTAAACACCGCATCTTCCGCACTGCTGTAGAAAATCAGATTAAAACTGCCCACCAGCTCCGGCGGCACGGTGCCAAGGTCTGCTGCACTGGTAATCGGAAGCAGCACTTTCTTTGCTCCGCTATCGAGGCACACCTGCAAACTATTGGCAAGCTCGTCCACTTTCAGAATCGTGCCGCTAATACTTATTTCTCCCAGCACGGCAAGTGTACTGACCGTAGGCCGTCCAAGAGCGATGCTGCATAGTGCAATCAATGTAGGCAATGCCAGCTTTCCGGTCATGCCAATGCCCTGTAAATCCTGATAGTTGATGATGTAATCCCGCATCGTGGTGCTGATGCTACCACTGATTCGATTTCCGTTTGCTTTCAGGAAATTGAACGCCGTATTCGTGGATTCCTTGCAATCACGGTCGCTGCCAAGGCCAGTGCGCTCAAATTTTCCGTTGCCGGGCAGCATCTGGCTTTCAAGGCGGAATACGCCGATCATACCGGACTTGCCCTGACTTACGGTATATACCTGTCCCGGATTGCAGATGCCATCGGGGATGAGCTTTCCACCGCCCTGCTCTGGCACGGAAACAAATTTTTCTTCAAAGGTATCAAGGTCGATATAGCTGAAGTTCACATCATAGAACTCCATTCCACCCAGCTTTTTCAGCTGTTCCTTGACACGACGGCGCATTTCCAGCGCAAATACAAGAATTTCTTCAATCTGTTCCTTCGTGAACTCTCCATCGGGATAAAGCAATTTCACATAGCCGCCTACAATCTTGCGGACAGCAATCGTATCGCGCTGGTTCAGATTCTTTCCAAGACGGAAATACTTATCCAACGCATCACCATACTGTTCTTTCCGCAGTTCTCGGATAAACTCTGCCAAGTAATCCGTGATAAAGCCGTAGTCGTTGGTGAAATGCTCCGGACGGAACTTCGGAATCTCCCAGCCTGGAATATAGCAATGCAGACGATCAAGAAAGGCTGTGTCCGTTCCCATCTCCGGCGGGAACGGGTCAAACAGAGAGGAAGTCTTGAGCAACACATCCACGCTCTGATTGATGTTTCCTACAAAGACCATAGATGCCGATGCTGCCTTTTCCTCTTTGCCGCGGGCAAAGGAGCCGGAAGCCATATAGTCTTTCATAATCTGAATGCCGTCTTTGTCCTTAAACTTGATTCCGGCAACCTCATCAAAGGCAACGCAATCCCATAAGCCCACCAAACCTACGGTTTTGCGCCCCATATTGTAAAACAGATTTGCAACGGTCGTCTGACCACCAGATACAAGGATACTGTTCGGGCTGATTTCTTTATAGATATGAGATTTGCCGGTACTGCGCGGCCCCAACTCACAGAGATTGAAGTTGTTCTCCACCAACGGCAGCATACGCGCAAGCAGCAACCACTTTTCTCGATTGTTCAACTGTTCCGGCTCATATCCGCAGGAACGCAGCATAACATCCATCCACTCTTCCTGTGTGAATGCCTTGCGTCCCTCGCGGACTTCTTCGATGTCGATATGGGGCATCTGAATCGGAGTCAGTTTATGGATGCTGATGGGAGAGATATCCTTCTGCTTTTTCTGTTTAGAGGAAATCGGCTGTCCATCTATATCCGTGATTCCAAAGCTGCTGTCTCCCTCAGACTCATATTCCAGCTGCACGATGCACCAGATACCGCCGCAAAGCAGCCGGTCATATTTTTCCGGATAATCATCCGTAATCGGCACATTGGTGAGACCAAGGTTAGAGAACTCTGCAAAAAAACAATCCTTTTTGATGTCCAGATGTACTGTCACCATATCAATAATGGTATGACTCCCGTTCTTGCGCAGTTGGGAGAGAATTTTCTGAGCCTCATCCGGGCGGACAAAATTGTCTGCCAGAATGCGTTTCACATTCTGAACGCCCTGCTCAATGATTGTCTCATCGTCTGAACTACAATACTGACCCAGCAGGAACTCCAGCACATAGACCGGAACATTTGCTCCTTCTTTTATTTTCTTTGTCAGGTCTTTGCGGACGATCCGACCGTCAAAGTTGCTGCGCAGCTTCCGGCGCAGTTCTTCACGGGTATCGTCTGCCGCCATATCCATCATTTCCATACGGAATTCCTGCCTCCTCTGTATCAGAATCCGAATCCAAAGTCATCTGCAAAGGCAATGTCCATGATGACAGGCTGCCTCCACTGCTCCAGACCGCTTTCTTCGTCATAAACCACAAGGTAATATTGCTTGTCCTTGTCGTATTTCTTATTCTTGAATGTGAACCGCATCCGGAAGATACGCTTCTGCGCATTTTCCTCGCGACTGTCTGCCACATAACTGTTTTCGTTCGAGATTTTCTCATTGTCCTCCGAGAGGAAGAAAATGCGGTATTTTGCCGCTTTTACAGTATCACTGACGGCATCCGACTGGATAAAATCCATGGAAGTGATCAAGTTCGTAATCTTATGGACGATGCTGACCAGAGCAATCTCTGCATTCTTTGTCTCCATGTGACCACGTTCCATCTTAAACTCCAACACCGGCACCAGCATTTCCTGCGGTGAGGAACCGCCATGCACATAGTTAGCACCGCCTCCGGTCACCTTAAAGACATTGCTGCTGACAGGATAAGACACCACCTTGCTGTCCTCATTCCCCAGAACGCGTCCCATGCTCATATGGTCGATGCCGTCATCTTCCAGTGCCGCCTTGGACACAATAAATCTGCGATTAACAAATGCTTTTTCCGCGCTTTTCCCAGAAATCTTGTCACTTTCTGTCAGCTTATCACGCTTGTAAATAAAGCCATGATCGGCAGTGACGATAAAATGATAGGTGTTGCCGCTGACGGAGATTCGATGAATCAAGTCCATGATTTCCTGAACGGCCTCCTCACACGCATTAAACACCTCATCCTCGGTATTTGCCTTGTCTCCACGCGCGTCAATCTGATTATGATATACATAGATAATCTGACGTTTTGTCAGCACATCTCGCAGCTCTGCCACTTTCAAATTTTTGATATCATCGAACTGTACACAGACACTATCCGGGTTATAGCTTTGCAGCACCTGCTGCCGACCTGCCAGATTATCGCAAAGGATACCATCAGCCAGTACCTGAAAATCATCCGTCATCTCCAGTGTCTTATGCGGCAAAAGTGCTGCCATGCCAAGCCTTGTATAAGACGGAAGAACACTCAACTGTACAGAAAGTTTTGCCGTACATTTCGGGTCATCCTGCATTCTGGCAAACAACTCCTGTCCGACCTCGTAACGCAAGGCATCCGAAATGATGACCACGGTGCGTTCCTTGGTATAGCGCAGGTTGGCATTGTAAAACTCCCGCTGCAACGGAATTGCCGAAAATGCGGCATCCTGCTGGATTCCAGCATTCCAGGCAGGGAGCAGGCAAGCCAGATATTCGTTCGTGTAGATATTTTCCACCAGTTCCCGAAGCGGCTCAAAGCTTTCCGTGCTCTCCAGCTGGTCGTAATAATAGTAAAATTTCCGATACTGCTGATCCATATTGTAATCCGCAGCAAGATATCGGTCGATGATTGGCTTTAAGCCATCTGCGGCATGGTAATCTGCTTCCTTCACCATGCTGTACGCGCTGGAAAGCAGCTGATATGTCTTCCCGGTTTTTCTGCCAAAGTGCATTTTAGCCCGCTTTTCACAGAGTTCCGGAATGGTTAATCCGTTTACGATTGCGCCGATATCTTCCGAAACAAGTCTGCCAATGAGCCACTTTACCAACACCTGATCCACGGCAAGAAAAGTGTCGCACTCCACCAAATCGTCCACTCGCATTCCTGCAAATGCCGAAAGAACATTCAGCCCTTTGGCAACGTGCGCCGACAGAGCATCGTATTTGTCCCGGTACAGGACGCTGTTCATCAGGCTATCGAGAAATGCGATGATATTACCGGACTTGTAGGAGACAAAGCTTTTCCATGCTGCTGGAAGCTCTGCCTGCACATATCGACCAGTATAAGTAACGAACAACGTTACCAGCAGCCGTTCCAAACTCGGTTTTGTATCGGTGTATCCGAAATGCTGCTCACAGAGTTGCCAGAATGCAGACAGCAGGTCGTATTTTTCAAACTCCTGCAAGAAAGCATTGTCCACCAGCTCGCCATCCGTCAACACGATGCGCACGACTTCCTCAAAAGAGCAGGTACGCGCCTTGCAGACTGCACTCAGCAGACCGACAAGGATATTTTCTTCATTAAAATTCTCGATTTCCAAATCATAGAACCGCTGAGTACGCTCTTTATTGGCGAAAAACTTGATGTGCTTCTCAATAACCGGCTTGTACTTCTCCTCGATACCGAGGTCAACCGACAGCAGGGAGGCACGGTCAGCAAAGAACCGTCTGGAATACAGCATTGTATCCTCCAGATGGTTGTCCCTTACATCCGGCTTCGGAAACGGTGCATAAATCAGATAATTCGTGGTCTTATCCACACGCTCCAGAAAATACTTTGTATAGAACTGGTTATCCGGCTGGAGATGGTAGACCTTCGCATTCTGAAGCTCTACCGTCTCCATATCCTCGGCAAATTCTGCCTTGTCATCATACCAGAAAACCAGTTTCCGGGTCTCCCCGGTAAATTCCGCATTCAGGCGGTCTATAATTTGTTTCAGGTTCAATTCTGCCATATCAATTTCCTTTACTTGATAGATTCCGCCCTTTGGGGAATATCATACAGGCAGTTACGCCTTGATCCGGTTGTTGCCTGTGATGCTGCTAATATAATCGTCAATATCCTGCACGATGCAATGATCCCCCATTGTGTGCAGTGATTCAAAATACTTTGTGATATACCCATAGATGCCATACTCTTCAAAGGTTTTTGCCACATCAGCACCGGAAAGCCCTTTGAAATGACGGTACCGCTCCATGCAATAAATCAAGAAATTGGATTCTTTGCTCATCGCTCACGCCTCCTCCGGGTAATCATAGGAGCCTGTCAGAAGTTCATCTTGATACATGGTATACAGCGTCATCGGGCTGTAATGCCACAATTTTGATTTTTCATCCGAAAGCTCCTGATAGAGCTTGGACTGATAAAAGCGGGAAATCGCTTTTTCATCATCCACATTGCTGTTTTTTGTAATCTGTTCGATGATGGGCGGCACAATGATTGCAAGCATTGCGCTGAACTGATCTTCGTTCATACAAGCTCCCTCCCTTCAAAATGCAAGTATTGCAGAGACTTCTCAGTTGCAAACACCAGCTGGTTGAACAATTTCCGAATCTTGAGTGCCGCCAGTGTTTGTTCCTTATCCAGCACTCCGGTCATATACAGGGTAATGGTGCGGTACACATCATCATTTGCCACAGCACCATAAATCAGGTCATGCTGCTTTCCCTGATAGGTTCCCTGACGGTTCTCGGCTACAAAATCCAGCCATGCTTCATCTGGGCTGTCAAAGCGCAGCAAACTGCACTCCTTGAAAGCCACTGCTTCCTCTACGGAATAAATATTCAGCGTAGCAGCTCCTGTTTTGCGGCGGTCAGTGACCTTTTGAGCGAAGTTCACTGCCTGATCGCGATTGGTGGTGGTATAAAATCCAAAACCGAAGTCCAGATAGCGATTTTGCCGGATAAGTTTCGGCTGTTCTACGATAACATTGCTTCCGTGGTACAAAATCATTGCAAACGCCTCCTGTTCCTCTTATTTCTTCTCTTTCACCATGATGTTCTTACTGTCTGCCAGCACCTCATAGAACTTGCCGTCCTGAGCGGTCTGGAGCTTACGATAGTTGACCTTTACGCCGTCATCGAGGTCAAGCTCGATACGGGAAAGTGCCAGATGGCTGATCTTCTCATCATATTCCCGGCATTCCTTCAGCTGCTTGGCCAGTTTATCCTTACGTTTAGAGGCAGCTGCCACCTCACGGGCATTCTCGCTGTGATCCATCATATCCTGCATCCGGTTGATCTCGGATTCATATACACGCTGCATCTTATGCAGGTAGTCGATACGCAGGTTGCCGATGGTATCCGGCGTGTAGCGGTGCAGATAAACCAGTGCCTTGAAGCCGTTCTGCTTGCCGCTGTCAAACAGCCAGTAGATCGGACACCTCTGGTATATCCTTTTATGGTCATTAAAGAAATCATTCAAGAAATAATTACGGATTATTTCACGACTGGTTTCACCCTTGTTTCCAAGTGCTTCGGCAATAAAATCAAGATTGCACTCCAGTGAATCAACTCCATACACCACTCTCAGCCATTCACACAAACGAGACACAATGTCATTATCCAAATATTCTTCATCTGTGATGGGGATAACATTATCAGCATCCGGGATAAAGGTCTTATAATTGCTACTGTTCCATGCGCCACCTGCGTAGGCTAATCCTTTCACATCCAATGAGTAACGCCCAAACATACAGCCCACAGCATAACTTAATAAGCTCTTAACATCCCGTTGCAAATCGGCTTTGCGTACAGTTATATCTGTTTCATCAGGCTCATTAGATAATTCTTCTTGCAATCCAAACTTATTTGAAAAATACTCATTAAGTAGTTTTTCATTTTCTTTAACCAATTCGTATCTATCAATTGTCCTTTTTTTCCAATAATTGTATGCGCTTTCAATATTGGAGAATCCTCCACTACATGGATGTTCTAAGAAATTTGTTGAAATCTCAAACGAATCCCAATCATCTTGGCAAGCCGAAAGATTGTTGTTTGACAATTCGCGGATTTTTAGTGTGTCCCATTCCACAGAAAAAGGTAATTTTAATACATCTGCCACAGTTAAGCTTGCTGTGGGATTAAACATATTAAGCAAATAAGCAGCAGCTTTTGAATTCAAATAAGCCAACACTGATGGATGTCCTTGATCTGCATAACAGTTTCCTCCATCCATTACTTTACCAGTCGGAATGCCCGGTAATAGTTATCGTCTTTAATCTCATTGAACAGAATCAGCTCCTGCTCATTATAGGTTCCCGGAAAGAACATCACGACCGGGCAGCGCACAAACGCCTGGTGCAAGTTGTTAAGCACCTTGTGGGAACGCAAAATCGGATAGCACTTGCCGATACCGGTTAGGAACACGACTGCATTCTCCGGCGTATGTTCTTTGATATATTGCACGATCAGGCTGTCATCGTCATTCACCTTCATGGAGTTGGTGACTGCCTTGACGATACGCTCGATTCCTCGCTTTTTTTCAAAGTCATAGCACTTTTCCATGAAGTTCTTCTTTTCCAAAAAGTCAATGATGATATCATACAGATCAAAGACCACAAGCTCAAAATCATCATCGCCCCGGTCGTTCTTGTTTTTCAGATACTCTACACGCTCCCGAACTTCCAGTTCCTTTTCCGGTGGATAATCAAACACCCAATAGTTGACCTCATTTGCGCGGCCTGTTCCTTTTCGGAAAGACGGCTTATGGATTGCAAGCTCCATCTCATCCAGTCTTTGGCTTAAATCCATTTCATCTTACCCCCGTCAGTGTTTTTACCATGATGCCAAGATCATGGTCATAAAGCCAATGCTCAAATGCAATATCAAGAATTGGCTTCAGTATTTTTCTTGTGCTATTTGCCCGGTTGCATTCTAAAAGGCCAGCTTCATAAAGCTGCGTTTTATAGCAGGAGCCAAGGCGATGCAGCGTATAGTCTTGAAAAGAAGCCACCTTCTCACTCTGTTCCTGCTTATTTTTGAAGAATATCCGGATATCCGCATCCGTCAACTCATCCGAACCAAGAATCATTTTTTCCCGCACTACTTCATACACAAAATCAAAGAACAGCGTGTCATGCAAAAGAGCCGCAGTCAGCACAAATAACTTTTGTGTAGCAAGATCACTGCTCAGAAAGATTGGGTAAAAACTTTCATCTAATGTCTTGATACGGGCTGCTACGGTAGAATAAATCTGCTGCGCTCGCAGTTTTGTCGGTGCGCCATAGATGTTTGTCTCTTCATTCAACTTTTTAATGTCTGCAAAGCTCTTACCCTCGTTCAAAAGCTGCACGGTTTTCCGAAATTCCATGAACCAGAACGAAAATTTCACAGCTCCGGCACTATACGGTTTTCTTTCCATCTTCGTTCTCTCCATTTCCGGATTTTGTTTTAATGTATCTGCCGCTTTTGATTCTGGCATCCTTCGGCTTTTCGGCGTTAATAGGAATGACCCACTGATGGCCTAAACGCTCGACACCATCAATTCGCCCTTCTGTGCATAATGTCTGTACTCTCCTTGTGCAGATTCCCCATTTTTCAGAAGCCTGCTTAATCGTCATGAAATCCATACGGAACCTCTTTTTCGATGTCTAAAGTCACTCGCAGCAAGTTAAAATTTCTCATTTATATTCTACTCCAAGAAACGAACAAAATCAATCGAAAGTTCTTCCAAATTTTGAACGATTTTTTTAGAACCCACTCTTCTGCAAGCAGGGCTTTCGTGACACGAAAGCGATTTTCTGCTTGTTGGGGAAACTCCCCAATCCCCTTAGAACGCTGCCTGCGGCATCGGGCTGCGCATCCGTTCCGGATGCTTTAACGGCAGTTCCTGCCAAAGAAAAAAAGCCCGGTGCAGCATGAGCATTACACCCACACTGCACCGGACTTTCCATCATCGACTGCTTTGTCTATTTTCTTCTTCCTGCCGCACTTCTTGCTCATGCAGCTGCTCTTTCTTCTGTTCGTCCTCTTTCAGGATTTCCTGCACGATTTTCTGTGCCACAAGCCAATCCTGCATTTCTGATTTTGTTTTGCGGTACTCTGCATAGGAGCTTTTCTTTCGTTCCAGAAGCATCGCATACTCTGCGTTCAGCTCGCTGATGCGCGGGAGCTTTTTGTCAGAGCCGTTCTCTTTCTTATAAGCATCTACGCCATCCGGCGTAATCGAAGATAACCCCCGTACCGAATAGTTCCATGTGTCCGGCAAACTGAGCAGCATGGAGAGAAGTCCTTTCCCTTTCAGGCTGAGACTCTGATCCCGCAGGTGGTAATTGCACATCGTTGTGTAATTGCTGTTCTTCTCAACCCTGAATACCGGCATGGTGCTCACCATCCTTTTTCGCAGGCTCCGCTTTTTTCTTCGGACATTTGCGCGGACGATCTTCGCTGTCCTCCCGGCGATGGTATTTGCCGGTATCCTGCATCATACGTTCAAACGCCTGAAGGCGTCCCTCTGTAAAAAGCGTCATTCGATCACACCCCATTTCTTAAACAACTTGAAGAGATGATTCTTTCCCTTGCAGGTCACTCTCGTCTGTTGCACCAGTTTTCCGCTTCTGCCGTAGCAATCTCGGACAATAAAATAGCCCCTTGCAGATTTGTCTGCAAAAGGCATCAGCCAGCCGCTTGGACTACGGTACAGATAGCGATGATCCAGTAAAAGAGCCACTGCCGTCTTCTCCGGGATTCCGATTTCCTTACAGAAATTCCGGATGCAGGTACAATCCTCCGAGTTCACAAAGGTGTCGAAGTAGTCTGCCTTGGGCTGTGCCGCATCCAGCTGTTTGCGGATACCCTCAAGCTGCTCCCTCTCGGCTACAAGCTCCTGTGCCAGGGTGTAGATGACCTCCGGATGCTGAATCACCTGATCCAAAATGGAATCGCTCATATACACTCCATGCTTGCGGATAGAAGGGAGAACTTCATCAAACACCCAGTGTTCAAATCGTTCTGCCGATGGCAGCTTGCTGTGAACGATCAGCCGGTAAACATCGCCTTCTGTGATAAAGGTGATTTCAACGACCTGCTCTCCAGCATCCCCATACTGATTCACCTTCTGAACGACCCCCTCGCGTTTCGTTAGGGGGCCTCTGCAATGGCGTTTCACTGCGGCGTAGGGATTCACATACCCCAACGCTTTCGCCACGTCACTTGCACAGAAGAAGGTCTTGCCCGCCTCCTGCAACACGCGGATCGAACCAAACTCCTGGTTCTCGAACACCTCCGTCATCTGCCTCGACTGTCCGCCATGACTGCCCACATCGGTATCATGGGTCTTCTGATTGAAATCCGTCATACCTGTTACCTCCTACTCAAATTTGTCTCGCCGGATTTCAGGCGAAAAAAATAGAGCCTCGACCCATTCTCGTTTTCAAAGAATGAGCCAAGGCTCTATGTAAATCAGTCAAGTATGTGTTCGTCCGTCAATGGCAAAATTGGACTTCATTTGCTCCTATTGTCCACCAGTAATTTAACCCATAAGAGGTCAAAATGGGCTTGTCCACCAGTAATTTGACCACTATAAACCCATAAATTTCCGTTCAAATTCCATCAAAACCGAACAGTCCAGACAGAATTTTGGGTATAGAAAAAGCCCGGAAAATGGCGTATTTCCGGGCTTTTTTAGCATTTTGAAGTTGTCGATTATCGCTTGCTGAACTGCGGAGCGCGACGAGCTGCTTTGAGACCGTATTTCTTACGTTCCTTCATACGAGGATCGCGGGTCAGGAAGCCTTCCTTCTTCAGAGCAGCACGGTTCTCCTCGTTCTGCTGCAGCAGAGCGCGGCTCAGGCCGTGGCGGATAGCGCCAGCCTGACCGGAAACACCGCCGCCGGAAACGCGGACGACGACATCGTACTTGCCCTCCAGGCCCAGCAGGACCAGCGGAGAACGGACGATCAGCTTCAGGGTCTCCAGACCAAAGTAGTTGTCGATATCACGATCGTTGATGGTGATCTTGCCAGTGCCGGTGTAAACACGAACGCGGGCAACGGAATCCTTACGACGACCAGTGCCGTAGAAATAAGGTTTGGTTTCGTACATGTTCGATTGCCTCCTTCTTAGAACTCGATCTTCTCGGGCTTCTGAGCTGCGTGAGCGTGCTCGGCACCCTGGTAGCAGTGCAGGCGGGTCAGAGCCTTAGCACCGATGGTGTTGGAAGGGATCATGCCCTTGACAGCGTAGGTCATGGCCAGATCGCTGTGCTCAGCCATCAGCTTGCTGTACTGGACCTTCTTCAGGCCGCCGATGTACTTGCTGTGGGTGATGTGGAACTTCTGCTCAGCCTTCTTGCCGGTCAGAACAGCCTGATCGCAGTTGATGACAACAACGAAATCGCCGCAGTCCACGTTGGGGGTATAATCGACCTTCTGCTTGCCGCGCAGCAGAACAGCGGCCTCAGCAGCGACGTGGCCCAGGCTCTTGCCGGCAGCGTCGAGCAGGTACCACTTGCGCTCGACTTCAGCGGGCTTCACGAGAGTAGTGCTCATATCTATTTCCTCCTGATAAGCTTTTTGTACGTTTCAGGCGCCTTTCTGGGGCGCGAGTGTCAGTATACATCATAAAAAGGTGCCTGTCAACAGCATTTTTTGATTTTTTCATTGTAATTTTTTCAATCTTGCAAAATCTCACGTTTTCTCTTGAATTCTCATTATTTCTAAAAACGCATTTTCTGCAAAATTTTCTGCCCACGGCCGCACATTTTCTGCCGCTGCCCGCTACAATTTTGTCTGCCGGTGTGGTATACTATAAAGGATATGGCAGCTTTTGCTGCGCACTGATACAAGGAGAATTTTTTACATGCCAAACGACATCGACCACAACGCCTCTGCCCAGCGCCGCACCTCCAAGCTTCTGGCCGCTATGGGCATCTTTGTTGCTCTGGGCATCATTGCTTACATTATTTTAACGCTGCTGGTCAACCGCAGCGTGCCCGCAAACCCGGACACCCACTACACCGGCACAAACGGCGTTTCCGTCTACTATGACAGTTCCATCTGGAAGGTATGCCAGATGACCGAGGACAGCACCCTTGGTACCGTGCTGGAACTCGCCACGGCAGACAGCGCCGACGGTGAGGACTACGAAGCTGTGCTGCTGCAGCGCGGCACTGCCGACAGCTACGCGGACTTTATCGATGCGTCCGAGAAGGACCTCAAGCAGGCCTATGGCGTCATCAAGCCCCGCAAGGTGAACCTGACCGTGGACGGTGCCGAGGTGGAGGCCGTGCGCTGCGACATTCAGGCGTATTATGCGGTGCTGGCCACCATTACCTACCCCAGCGGTGACGTGGTGTATGTTTCCGGCCTGACCAAACTGGCCTCCATCAACGACATTGTGAATCTTGTGGAAAGTGTGACCCTGTCATGAGCAGTTCCCGTGCGATGCAGCGTCTGTGCGGCCTGATGCGCAAGGCTGTGCAGGACTATGAAATGATCGCCCCTGGCGATAAAGTGATGGTGGGCGTTTCCGGCGGCAAGGACAGCGTGGCCCTTACCATCGGCCTTGCCGAACTGCGCAAGTACATCGGCTTTGATTTTACGGTGCAGGCCGTCACGCTGGACCCGCAGTTCGGCGGCAGGCCCATGGATTACACCGTATTGCAGGAGCTGTTTGCCCAGTACGATATCCCCTATGAGATCCGCCGTACCGAGATCGGCCCTGTAGTGTTCGACTACCGCAAGGAGAAGAACCCCTGCGCCCTGTGCGCCAAGCTGCGGCGCGGCGCGCTGCACACGGCAGCGCAGGAACTGGGCTGCAACAAGGTGGCGCTGGGCCACCATCTGGACGATGCCGTGGAGACCTTTTACATGAATCTCTGGCGGGAGGGCCGCATCGGCTGCTTCTCGCCGGTCACTTATCTTTCGCGCCGGGACCTCACCCTCATCCGGCCCATGCTGCTGGCCACCGAGCAGGAGGTCATTTCCGCAGTGAACGCCGAGGGGCTGCCCATCGTCAAGAGCGTCTGCCCTGCTGACGGCGTGACCGTGCGCGAACAGACCAAGGAGTTCGTCAAGGAGCGCTGCCGCACCGACCACGCTTTCCGCCAGAAAACCCTGCACGCACTGCAGGAGAGCGGCATCGATGGCTGGCGGCCCGTCCACACCGGGCGCGGCAGCTTTGCAATTACAAACGAGGAAGAATGAATCATGAAGACTCAACCTTTTGAAAAACACGTCTGGGCCGAGATCGACCTCGATGCCCTGCGGCATAACTTCCGGGCCGTCAAAGCCCGGGCCGGCGACCTGCCGCTGTGCGCGGTGGTCAAGGCCGACAGCTATGGCCACGGCGCTGTGCAGTGTGCCCGCGTTTTTGCGCAGGAGGGTGCAGCATGGCTGGCAGTGAGCTGCCTGACCGAGGCCGTGCAGCTGCGTCAGGACGGGCAGACTCTGCCCATCCTTATTTTGGGCCATGTTCAGCCGGAGTACGCCCAGACCCTCATCCACGAGGATATCACCGTAGCGTGCTACTCCACCGAACAGGCGCAGAACCTTTCCGCTGCTGCCGTAAAGGCAGGCGGCAGAGTAAAGATCCACCTCAAGGCAGATACCGGCATGGGCCGCATCGGCTTTGCCCTGCGCACCGATTTTGATGCCGCCATCCGCGAAATGCTGGCTGTGTGTGAGCTGCCGGGCCTTGAGATGACCGGCCTGTTCCAGCACTTCTCGGTGGCCGACGACACCGCCGAAGAGAACGTTGTCTATACCGCGGAGCAGCACGCACTGTTCGTCAGAGCGTTCCATGCGCTCAAGGCGGCAGGCCGCGAGCCGCAGACCGTCCACTGTGACAACTCTGCGGGCGTGATGCTGCACCCGGACTGGCCCGAGGGATTGGCCCGGGAGCGCTGCATGGCGCGGCCCGGCATCATCCTCTACGGCTACGACCCCAGCGACGAGGTGCGCTTTGGGCAGTTCCGGCCGGTGATGACCCTCAAGACCGTGGTGAGCATGATCAAGGAAATGCAGCCCGGTCAGAGCGCCAGCTATGGCCGCCGCTTCACCGCCGAAAAGCCCACGCTGGTGGCCACCCTGTGCACCGGTTATGCGGACGGTTATCCCCGCCAGCTGAGCTGCGGCAAGGGCATCGTGGAGATCCACGGCAAGGCCTGCCCGGTGCTGGGCCGCGTGTGCATGGACCAGATGATGGTGGATGTGACCGGTATCCCGGACATCCACGAGGGCGACGAAGCCATCCTGTGGGGCGGCAGCGTCAGTGATACTGCCGAGACCATCGCCCGCAAGACCGACACCATTTCCTACGAGGTGCTGTGCGGCGTGTCCCGCCGCGTGCCCCGCGTCTACCTCGAGCACGGAAAGATCGTGGATGTCGAGGATTGGATACTGGAAGCTTAAATTTCTCCCGGAGGAACTACATGGCAAGAGACAATATCCGCAATTTCTGCATCATTGCACACATTGACCACGGCAAATCCACCCTGTCGGACCGTATTCTGGAGCTGACCAAGAGTGTGGACGAGCGCACCATGGAAGACCAGATTTTGGACAACATGGACATTGAGCGCGAGCGCGGCATCACCATCAAGGCCCGCGCTGTCACCATGAACTATACCGCCAAGGACGGCAAGACCTACGAGTTCAACCTCATCGATACCCCGGGCCACGTGGACTTTGCCTACGAGGTCAGCCGCAGTCTGGCCGCCTGCGAGGGCGCCATCCTTGTGGTGGATGCCACCCAGGGCGTGGAAGCTCAGACGCTGGCCAACACCTACATGGCGCTGGAGCATGATTTGGAACTGGTGCCCATCCTGAATAAGATCGACCTGCCCAGCGCCCACCCGGACGAGGTGGCGCAGGAGGTGGAGGACGTGATCGGCCTGCCCTGTCTGGATGCGCCCCGCGTCTCTGCCAAGACCGGCCTGAATGTGGATCAGGTGCTGGAGCGTGTCGTCACCGACATTCCTGCTCCCACCGGCGACCCGGATGCCCCGCTGAAGGCGCTGATCTTCGACAGCATCTACGACAGCTACAAGGGCGTTATCGTCTATATCCGTGTGTTTGAGGGCACCGTGAAGCCCGGCGATACCATCCGCATGATGGCCACCGGCGCGGAGTTCACGCTGGTAGAAGTGGGCCACATGGGTGCTACCAACCTTTCTCCCTGTGCCCAGCTGCAGGCTGGTGAGGTCGGCTATCTGACCGCCAGCATCAAGACCGTGCAGGACACCCGCGTGGGCGATACCGTCACGCTGGCCAATAATCCCACCGCCGAAGCACTGCCCGGCTACCGTCAGGTCAAGCCTATGGTGTTCTGCGGCATCTACCCCGCCGACGGTGCCAAGTACCCCGACCTGAAGGATGCACTGGAAAAGCTGCAGCTGAACGATGCCTCCCTCACCTTTGAGCTGGAGACCAGCGCCGCGCTGGGCTTCGGTTTCCGCTGCGGTTTCCTTGGCCTGCTGCACATGGAGATTATCACCGAGCGGTTGGAACGCGAGTTCGATCTGGATATCATCACCACCACGCCCAGCGTGCGCTACCGCCTTACCCTGACCGATGGCACTGTGGAGATGATCGACAATCCTTCCAGCTACCCCGACCCCTCCAACATCGTCAAGCAGGAAGAGCCTTTTGTGGATGTTCACCTGTACACCCCCAACGACTATGTGGGCGGCCTGATGGATCTGTGCCAGAACAAGCGCGGCGTGCTGATCGACATGAAGTATCTGGACGATGTGCGCGTTGATCTGCACTATGCTCTGCCGCTGGGCGAGATCGTGTACGACTTCTTTGATGCCATCAAGAGCCGCAGCCGGGGCTACGCCAGCTACGATTATGAGTTTAAGGAGTACCGCGAGAGCGACCTTGTCAAGCTGGACTTCCTGCTCAATGGCGACCCTGTGGACGCGCTGTCCATGATCGTGTTCCGCGATAACGCCTATGCCAAGGGCCGCCGCATCTGCGAAAAGCTGCGGGACAACATCCCCCGCAACCTGTTCGAGATCCCGGTACAGGCTGCCATCGGCGGCAAGATCATTGCCCGTGAAACGGTCAAGGCCATGCGCAAGGACGTGCTTGCCAAGTGCTACGGCGGCGACATCTCCCGCAAAAAGAAGTTGCTGGAAAAGCAGAAGGAAGGCAAAAAGAAGATGCGTCAGCTGGGCAGCGTTTCCCTGCCCAGTGAAGCCTTTACCGCTGTGCTCAAGCTGGACAGCGACGACGATTAAAAACTTTATAGATCAAAGAGAACCCGCGCTCTGGTAGGCTGCAATGCACCCAGCGCGCGGGTTCTATCTGTTTTTTTACAACCTCAGTTTACAACAAAAAATGAGATAGGCACCCCCTTTCGGGGAAACCTATCTCATTTTTTGTTGTTGGGACTATTTTGCAACAGTCCCTTTACGTTGGGGCGTTAGGGGGCCGCTTACAGTCTCTTGACTGCTCTTTTCCGATTTGCTTCTGCCCGGATTATACATGATTTCAGTGCAAAAGTCATCGAGACCTGCGCGAAACGTTCTTGAATCTGCGTGAACGAATCATCTGGGCAGCAAAAAAGCCCCGGAAAGGCTGTCTGGGTGCCTTCCGGGGCTGCTGTGAAAGATGACTGCATCAGTAATACTTTTCAGTCAAAAAGTACTACTGATACACTGCTTCGAGGGCTTTCTCACTCACTTTTCTGCTTCAGGCGGGCGTATTCGGCATCGGCCTGAATGGCTGCAGAGGTGAAGCTGTTGTTGTTCCACCAGCTGATCAGCGCGGCCACGGTGGTGATGCCGGCGGTCACCAGCTGTTCCACAGTCTGGCTCTCAATGGGCAGCATAGGTTTGCCCAGAGCGCTCAGCACCTGATTGGTCAGGGCAAGCAGCAGCACAGCGGTGCGGGCGATGGTGGCGGCAGAAATTTTACCAAAGTTCATATCAATTCCTCACTTTCTCATTTTGTTCAAGGTCAGCGATGCGGTGGTTGGCCACCTTCATCTGTTCTTCTAAAATCGGTACGCGGCGGGCAAAATTGTTATGCTCACGCACCTCGCGGGTCAGCTCTTCGAGCTTGGTGTCGGTCACGGCCTGACTGCGGCTGTTGGCGATCAGCACGCCGATCAGGGTCACGGCCCCGGCAATGACAGCGGATAAGATCGTTTCCATTCCGTTCACCGCCTTTACCCGGCCCACCGGCTTTTTGCTTTGCGCACATCCACATGGACAAAGCCTTTTGCGGGGTAGCGGCCGATGCCGCCGGTGCCGGGCAGCAGGGTCTCGGCGTAGGCGGCAAGCTGCTCCACCGGCACGCCGGACACCCGGATATCCGCGGCACGGCCATACTGATGCTGGCTGTAAACCGCCCCGCCCACAGCCCTGTTGTGTGCAGCGGTGCGGTAGCCGCTGGTAATGACCACCGGTGCGCCAAAATGGTCACGGATGGCCTGCAGCACCTGCACCAGTTCGCTGTCCACAAACAAAGGGTCGGTGCCGTCTTTGCAGGCAAATTCCTTTGCGCGGAAGCTGCGGCTCAGCAGCGTTTCGCCATCCCTTGCGCGGGAGTAAACGTTAAGCATGGCCGTCCTCCTGCAGCAGCGCTGCCACGGCATCCCTCAGCCGGGCGGGCACATCCTCCAGCGTTTTGATGCCCTTGCGGATCAGGGCCGCATAGATCCTTGCCATTACACACCACCTCCTTCGTACAGTTCACACAGGGCCAGCTGCAGGTCGGTCAGCTGGCAGGTCAGGCTGGCAATCGTCTCGGGCAGACGGGCTGCTTCCTCGGCCTGCTGGCGCTCTTTTTCCCGCGCGGCCAATTCTTCTTCCGTATAGCGGATGTATCTCTGCACCGGCACCTGTTCGGTCCATGCGGCCTGCGCAGGCACGCCCGGAACGTCGATGACCTTCCGCACATCCCTGCCGCCGCCGGGATACTCCGTTACGGTCTCGTAGTGGCTCACTTCCTCCACGCCTTCCACGGCGGGGTG
>NZ_JBBMEP010000026.1:0-23558 GCF_040096475.1 Faecalibacterium faecis
ACAAGCTTGGACATTTCTTCGTTGGTGAACTTCACTTCGCCGGAAAAGACTTTCTGCTTGATGCCGGGAGAGAGATTGTCCGCGATGTCGATGCCTCGCGTGTAGTGGCTGGCACGGAGAACGGAGGCACGGCTGACACCGTTTTCCTCTGCGATACGGTCGCAGGTTTTCTTGCCGGAGTGGTGGGTATCATCGTGAGACCCACCACTTTTCTTTGCTAAAGTGTACTGGTTGCCGTGAAAGATTTTCTCAGCTTTCTTTTCGGATTCGTACTGCTTACCCAGCAGGTAACGTTTCTGTTCGGGGGAAAGATTGCGCCGCCCCAGCTGATTCTTGCAGATCCAAGCAAGGGCTTCTTCACGATTTGCAAAGCGGAGCGGCATGGTAGAAAAGCAGATTTCGGGGTGTTTCTGAAGAATCGCATAACGGTTGTGACCATCAACAAGGGTGTTGTTCCAAACAATCAAAGGAGAGAGCAGCTTGCCCTCTTTGAGGATATTTTCTTCAAGCTGATGGAATTCATCATCGGTCAGAGGGGGAATCTGGGACTGGAACTCCGGGTCGATTTTCAGATTGATCATACGCACACTCCTTTATCTCTCCTGTTGCGCCGGTTCTTCCTCCCGGAAAAAGGACGCAACATTCTGCTTTGCGGTTTTCAGTTTGAGCAGTTCTTCCTTGGCTTCCTTGTACTGCTCGTAGAACTTTGCCTTTTCGGATGCCAGCTGCGCATACTCGGCTTCCAGCTTTTTCGGGCTGGGCAGCTTTGTGATGCTGTTTGCCTTGAAATAGGCTGCTGCCGCCCGGTACGCTGTCAGCTCTGCACGGTGCTGCTCCTCAAAGGCTGCGGGTCGCTTGGCGGTCTTAACTGCTGGGCGACATTCTTGGTGCTGGTGTAGGCTGCGATGTGATAGCGCAGCTCATGGTTGGTTTTCATGCGACCTTCGAGGTCTTTCACCACCGCCAGCGAGTCGTGATACTTGGTTTCCAGTTCGGCGATGCGCTGGTTCAGGGCGTCCTCGTCGGTCAAGCCCTTTTCCTGCAGAAGCTTCACGGTCTGTGCAATAACTTTGAGATTGTGTTTCGTGATCCAACGCTTATAGCCGATGCCCTTGCCCTCGGTCAGCCTCGACTGGATGTCGATCAGTTTCCCGATGGCATCCTGCTTGAACTGCACCTTGGGTTTGCGTTCGGTGTTTGCCTGCAACGTGGCAAGCACTGCCGCCTTATCGAACTTGTCCCCGAGATGTTTCGCGCGGATGAACTTTGTTCTGCCAGAGGGCAGATAGCTGAGCTGTCCACGGCTTTCCTTGACCGTGATGCCATACTGCTGCATGAGCTTGTCAGAGAAATCTTCAAAGCTGGTAGCACGGTATAGCACTGAAGAAATCTGTTTCCGCAGGGTTCGCGTTTGCGAAGCAACAAAAGCCCCAGTGGGGCTTTTGAGCGACCGAGCGGTTTGCGCAGCAAATGGAGGGGCCTCGCCCCGACAAGCGACCTTCACGGTTTCGAACTTCTTCTGCTGGGGCGGCTGTCCAGCTGCGGTGAGGGCTGCGTTCTCACGGTCAAGTTTCAACTGACCACGCCTACGCGCCCAATACTCAGCTTCGCTCACGCGCTCTTTCGAGCCGTTGAGCAGGTCGATCTGGTACAGTCCGGCACCCTCGCACAGCTCCATGACCTCAACACGCAAGTGCCGCATGGTCTGGGCTGTGCTGGAGTGCTTCATGCCCTCTAGCCAGTCACGGGGCTTCTGCATATAGGGCTTGCGTTCCACCTCGCGCATTCGGACGCTGCCGATCACGATGTGGACGTGTATATTTCCCGAACGGTTATGCCCATCCGGATGAGTGCAGACGATGGCAGGATGACCGGGGAAGTTTTCTTCGCAGAATTTCAGGCCAAGTGCCTGTGCCTTTTCCATGGTCAAGCCGTTGTCGGCTGCATCGCGTGGGTCGAAGCTGATGATATAATGGTGGGTCTTCACGTCCGCAGACTGTTCGTAAAACAGTATTCAACAAATGACACGGCAGCTGGATGTCAGGATTGGTTACTGTTCACTCCGCTAGGCCTAAAAAGCATTAAGTCCCATGACCACACCGCCGAGGTGTTGGCCATGGGACTTTTTGTGTCTGGGAGCGGCACACCTCTATCGAGGTGTAACACACTAGACTTTGTTCCAAAGTCGTGTGCCAAAGGAGATTATGCTCCTTTGAAATTTCCGTCATCATAGAGGAAAGAAACAATCTATTAACTTTCCCATGCAGCAACAATGCTTCTTTCTGGGTTTTGAGGGTCAATAGTCACCTTTATAGGTGTTCCCTTGCTCACGAGAGGGTTGAACCAAAACCAATGGGACTGTCCATAATAAGTGTCTTTTCCAATCTTGTATTGGTACTGAATCACCCAAGGATAAATTACATCTTCATCAGCAAGGTGATAGGTACTCATGTGGAATTTTATGTGAACCCTTTTTACTGCATTAACTTTTCCGGAAACAATCTTTCCGTTTTTCAGCAGGTCTGCTTTGCGGATGTCTGTAATCCATGCTACCCCGATAATTGCCATAGCAATAAGCCACGCAGCTATGAGTGCCCCGATTCCAACTTGCTTATAGGCGATAGAAATCAGAAAAGCAACAAAAATCCCAACAGCACCAAGAATATGGAGCAAATCTTTAGAAAAGAACTTATGGATTTTTCATGGAAAGACACTTCCTTTCTCGGTAGACAACATTATTTGTTCTATTGTATCATATGCTCTGTGTTTTTTCAAGCCAAGTCAAGTGATTGTTGAAACGACATGAAATAATTGCATCTCACGACAGGTCACCGAAGATAATTGGATTTTTGCAAAAAGAGGAGTAGTGTATCGTCGAAGGATGTGTTATACTCAGTCCATGGAACAATTATGAACTTTATTGTTACTCGGCAGGGGTTGGGGCAGGCACGCCCCAACAAGATCACTTCGGAAATGCAGACGCATTGCAGAAGTGAAGTCCCGGTGGAGCACAACATTTTCAAGAATTGAAAATTTGTGGCCACGGGACGGTTCTTGCCCTCTACCGCTGCGCTCAAAACGCATTTTCAACAAATGTTTCCGAATTGTTAAGACGCAAAAAACAAGTAGAGGTTGTTCTGCTCATGTAATGGGGTCACCGTTTGCTCCGAACGCAGTTCCTGCCCCTGTTTGTGCAGCGGCGTTGTCCGGCTCGCTCACGGAAAGTGTGAGGTCGTGGCACAGTATCACGTTCAGACGGCTTATGAAGGATTCAAGGTTCGGTATGAAGAAAGCTAGGCGCAGTGCGGACACTACGTCCGGCTTCTTTCAAGCGCAAGAATAACACTTTTAAGCTGTGCGGTCAACAACTGTAAATAAAATTCGGAGATTTGTACAACCACATAAGGTTCTATTTGTAAAAAAATACCGCCCACGCAGCGCAGCGATGGATTTTGTCGGGTGAATCGGCGGCAAAATAGATCGGGTGTGTTGCGGGGCGGTAAATTCTTTTGCGGACTTTCCCTCACTGAAGTGGTGGGTCTCACGGTGATAACCAACCACTTTCTGTGGCTGTGTTCAAAATGAACACGACCACATCTTGTGGATGGTTTCAAACCAATCCACAAAATCAGTGAGATTTGTGACAGAGAATATCATGTTTCGCAAGGTGCGTCAAGATGATTTTGAAAAATTTATGACGGTAAAGCATAAGAAGTCTTACTATTTGGCTCAAATTGAAGTCTACTTGACTTTTTTATTGAAGAGATGTCCGTTTTATGCTGCTGCATCTGTAACAGCCTGACGATAAGCACTTGCAGCGTTGTTATTTTATTCAACTGGCTGGGGGATAGTCCTCTGCATCGGGCGAAGTATTCCTCAGTACGGTTTCCACCGCGCACAGAGCAATCTTGGCAAGATTCAGCGTGGTATGGGGATTCATGGCGGTATGCCTCCGTCTATTTTTCTGTGTATAGAATACCACATAAACAAAAAGAGAACGGACGGTCGTTTCTGTTTACGAATTGAGCGCCTGCCACAACGCATCTGAAGCATCAAACACTGCCACGCTGTACCCGGCAAAGCGGCTCTGGATATCAACAGTCTGGCTGCCATCGGCGGCAGTGTTGTAGCTGCCCAGTTCCAGCCCGGAAAGGGCGGGCTGGCTGCGCCACGGGATAAGCTTTGTCTGCCATTCCGCGCCCAGCTTTTCGCTCAGTGCCCCATAGGCCTGTTCGAAGCCCTCCGGGTCATCCAAGATCCAGATTTTGCTCTCGCCGTTGGCAAGGTCGGTGTTCATCTGGGTGGCACCGGCCATCTGACCGTTCATGTCGGTCAGGGCGGCATCGGCGCTCCATGTGTAGTTGTTCACCTGCACCACCACAGTCCCGTCGCCGTTGGCGTCCTCCGCATAGTCTGCCAGCGCAGTCTGCAGGCGCTGCACGGCCTCGTCCGGCAGGGCCTCCGCCGTGACTACCGCCACGGTGTAGTCCGGGTCTACGGTAGTCAGCAGGCCGTGCGCCACATACGCTACGCCCACAATGACCATTGCCGCCACCGCCACGATGCCCCAGTTGTAATACCACCAGTTGGCGCGGGAGCGCTTTTTCTGCTCCTGTGCGGTCAGGGGCTTATCCGGCGCTGCCGGGCGCGGGATGCTGCGCACCTCTACGCCGTATTCCTGCCGCAAAACCGGGAACAGGGTCTGCATCGCTGCCAGCCCCGGCAGCCAGAAGCCGAACAGCACCGCCCAGAACACGCTGACCGGAAACAGCAAGATCATGCCGCCGATGCCCGCCAGCATGAGAACGCCTGCCAGGACGCAGCGCGCCGGGGCGACAGCCAGCAGCCTGCCCGCCCGGCGCAGCAAGCTGTCCGGGGCGGGCAGTTGCAGCGGCAGAACGGCAGCGCAAAGCGTAGCCAGAACCGCCAGCACCAGAAAATCCAGCGCCAGAAAAACGAGAATGGCAAGCCCGGGGTAATACCCCTGCTGCGCGGCGGCTTCAAACACAAAGGCCGATACAAAGCACAGCAGCCCCAGCACCAGCGTGCCAATGCAGCCAAAGCCGCAGGCGGCTTTCCAATGGGCGGCTAGGGTCTGCTTTGCCCGGGGCAGCCACTGGGAGGGGTCGTTCTGCAAGCTGCGCAGAGCGCAGTCTGCCAGCAGCACCATGGCAGGGCCGGTCAGCAGACCGGTGACCGCACTGCACACCACCGTCAGCGGCAGGGAGAGCAGGGTCACGCCCAGCGAGACCCCCAGTGCGGCAGGCAGGCAGAGCACGCAGACCATCAGGTTCGTGCCCAGCAGCTGGCCGAGGTCGCGGCCGACCATCTGGCAAAAGCGTGCAAAGCCTTTTTTCTCCGGCTCGTTTGGGCCTACGCCGTGGCCGTCCCGCCCATAAAGGGCATTGTAGATGCTCATTTTACTTCACCTCGGTGCCAAAGGCTTCGATTTGGGTCAGCGCCGGGAAGGGGGAAGTCCCCTCGGCCTGAATCAGATCCTTCAGCACAAGGCTGCGCACCCGCTTGGGCTCAAAGGCCACGCTCTGGGGTTTGGCGCTTTTCACCAGCGGGATGTCCAGCTGGCTGCCATCAGAAAATTCCACCGTGGCCTTTACCCAGTAGTTGTCGTGGGGGAAATCTGCCCGCTCGGTGATGCGCAGCTCATCCAGCAGTACTTCCCGGCCAAAATCCAGCGTCAGGGCTGCGTTCGGGTCGCGGTTGATGCCCCAGCTCTGGTAGGGATACTCGCCGTGGGCGCTGTTCTCAAAAATGCCGTCGATGGCGTTGCGGGCGGCAAACACCGCCTCGCCGCGCGTTTCTACGTTGGCGCTGGCGTGGGGATAAAAACCGGTGTCGCCATGCTCGTCATAGCAGTTGAAGGCCAGATTCCGCCGGGCGGCAATCTCTTCCGGCAGTGCCAGCCGTGCCCGGATAACGTGACGGCTGCCCGCAAAGCTCTTGGGCGAGTAGGTGATGGCCTGCTCCCCGAAGGGAATGTGGAAGTTGATCTCCCGCTTGACCACATACACAAGGGCTTCGGGCATGGTGTCCTCGAACTGGATGACGCAGTACTGCCCGGGATGGTCGATCTCCAGCGCCACCCGGTCGCCGGGCTTGTAGCAGTTGGTGTAAACAAGGGATACGGCGGTGTCAGCGTCACAGGTCATCAGGGTGTGGCCGGCTTCGTCCAGAATTTTCAGCTTGATGGTTTCCATGGCAGTTCTCCTTAGTACAGTTCGAGCTTCAGCATTTTTTGGAAATGCAGGGTGATCTTATAGATCGTTTCCGGCCATGCGGTGCGCAGGCGCGGGTCGGTGATAGGCACCGCCGTAACAGCAGCCGTTGCGGCGTCCGGGTCAAAGCGGATGCCGCCCAGTGTGCCCACCGCAAAGCCGTCCGCAGTGGGGACGGGTTGCTGCTCGGTGAGCAGGGTCAGGTCTACTGTGCCGGGATAGTCTGTTTCGTCCCGCAGGGTGATGCCCTGTTCGCTGACAGATACGCTGCGGCGGTAGGTGGTAAGCCCCGGGATGGGCGGGTACGCGCCCGCCAGTTCGCCGGTGATGCTATTTTCCTCGGTGCACACCTCCCGGGCAGCGTATTCCGCGCCGGGCAGCTGCTGCACGCCGTCAAAGGTGGGCAGGTTGTGCCATGCGCTCTGCATCGTCCAGATCTCATACCGCTGAGGGCTGAAGGTCTTTTTGGTGTAGCTCTCCACTCCGATATCGATGAGAAACGGTCTTCCGTCCTTGTACACGGTAATGCTGCCGGTATCGTTGTGGTTGTGGCTGTCGCCGTTGGAGCCAAACTTTGCACCCAGCACCCAGCTGCCCTGCCGTGCGGCATAAATGCCTACACTGGGGTACCATACTGCAGAACGATGCTGGGGAACTGCGGCGTATTCCATCAGTTCCTGCTCGGCAAAGGCGGTGGTCAGCCGGTACCACAGGTTGATGTGGGTGCTGCCGTCCGGGTTCTGCAAATGGTCGGGGTCGGCATCGGCGCGGAAATCTGCCGCCGCAAGGGCCTGCAAAGCATCGCTGCCTACGGCCTGTCCAAAGCGGTATTCCCGTGCACCGCAGCGCCCGGCCAGGGGGCTGCAATCGCCAAAGTTCAGATAGTAAGGTCCTTCCACATGGACATTGCAGATGTACTCCGCGATATTTTTGATCTTTGTTTCTCTGAATAGCGGGCGGAAGGCCTCCGGCGCAACGTTGGATAAAATTTCAAGACAGCCCCACAGGGTCAGTCCGGCGTGGCGATAATACTGCGCACCCTCGTTGCAGCAGCCGTCCGCGCCGTAGTCCTTCAAAAAGCAGTCGAGGCTGTAGGCTGCCTGCTTGACGGCAGCTTTTCGCTGCTGCTGGGTGGTGGGCAGCAGAAAAACGGTGAGCAGCACATTCTGAGTGCACCAGCTCGTCCAGTTACACATAGGCTCTTCGCCGTTGCCCATCCACCAGAAGTGGCTTGTAAAATAAGGCGTCAGGATGCGGGCGTCCAGCTCCCGCTCCATCCTCGCCGTGATGCCCGGCGCGGCAGTATCCAGCTCATCGGGCAGTAAGTACCGGGTCAGCGCCAGAAGCGCGCCGGTCTCGGCGGCAAATAAATCCACGATGGGGCGGGTGGTGTCCGGCAGGGGCAGCTGCGGGGTGTCCCGCACATAACTGTTGTGGGCGGGCAGCTGCCATGCACTTTCCTCGCAGATCGCCCATACGGTATCGGCAATTTCATCCAGAAAGCGCCCTTTGTGCTCCACACACTCGGCACTTACCAGCGCGCACAGCCGCGCCCGGCGGGAAAAGTAAGCCGTCTCCCATGGGGTGCGCCGCCCAGTGTGGGTGAAATCCAGCCAGAGCGAGAGCGGCAGGGGCGCAATGGGCGTTTGCAGCGCGGCTTCCCCCGCCTGCAAAAAGCGCTGCTTTGCCCGCAGGGGCAGCCCCTGCCATGCGGTGTGCTCTTTGACAGGGGGAAAGGGCCGGTAATCGGGAAGAAATTCCGGCAGATGAGCAAGCTGTTCCTGTATCATAAAAGCCTCCGATTTTAAATACTTTGCTGGTATTCCCGCGGGCTGAACCCCGTGACCTTTTTGAATACCTTGGAAAAATAGAAAGCGCTCTCGTACCCCAGTTTCTCAGCGATCTCGTATACTTTCAAATCGCCCTGTTCCAGCATCTCTTTTGCCGCAGCGATGCGGGTCTCGGTGATGTACTCCACAAAGCCGCTGTCGCCGTATTTGCCGAACAGCTGGCTGAGGTAGTTGGGCGAAAAATTGAATACAGCCGCCACATCGGCCAGCGTCAGTTTTTCCGAAAGATGATTCTTAACATACTCCTGCACCTGTGCCACCACCTGCATCTTCCCGGCGGTGGCGTCGCCCTCGTTGACCTCCACGAACTGGATGGGCTGCTCCACCGTGAGCAGGGGCTGTAGGTGGGCGTTTTCCCGGCAGCGGCGCGCCAGCCCCAGCAGGGAGCCGGTGGGGCGTCCTACCGCCCAGAGCAGCCGTACCGTGAAATAGTTGTATAGAATTTGGCTGGCGCGTTCCAGCAGCGGGCGCAGTACCGTCCGGTATTTTTGGCACTGGGCATCGGTCAGGCAGAAAAGCACATTGCAGCGCATGGCATCCGCCCCGGTCACATAGCAGGGCAGGTAGTTTTGCAGGGTGGTCTCCAGCATCCGCCCGCAGGAAAAACTCAGCTTCAACTGCTGGGCGGGGGTAAGGGCGGTGTTGGCGATGATCTCGCAGCTGGCTACAAGGTAGGCGTCGCTTGCAAGGTTCAGCTCCATGTGCTGCAAAGGCTGCTCCAATGCGGCTTCGTCCGGGAACAGCCCGGCGTACAACCGCACGAAAAAACGCTCCTGATAGCTGCGCACACTCTCGGCAAGATTTTCCTGTGCTGACAATTCGCCCAGCAAAGCACGCTCCTTTTTTACCTTTTCGGCGGCCTTGGCAAGGGCGGTTTGCAGGTTTTCGGGGGTCAGGTCCAGCTTGACCAGATAATCCACCACTCCGGCACCCATGGCCTGCTTGATGTAATCAAATTCTTCAAAGCTGGTCAGCATGATAAAGGCGGGCAGGGCGTTGCGCTCCCGGCAGGTGCGGGCAAGGGTAAGCCCGTCCATCACCGGCATTTTTACGTCGGCAATGACGATATCCGGCTTCTCCCGCTCAATGAGTTCCAGCGCCAGCTTTCCGTTGCGGGCGGTGCCGCAGACGGTATAGCCCAGCTTTTCCCATTCCAGCATCCCCTGCAGGCCGATGAGCACCAGCGGCTCATCATCCACCAGTAATATCCGCAGCATGGGTGTCTCCTTTCTGTTGATAGGGCAGCCGGATGGTGACCTCGGTGCCCACGTCCTCTTCACTTTCAATGGTCAGGCCGTAACCCTCGCCAAAGGAATACCGGATGCGGCGGTTCACGTTCCACAGGCCGACATGACGGAACTTTTCAGCCTTTTCGGCACCCTCGGCGGGCTCGTCCAGAAGGTGAGCTACCTGCTCCGGCGGCATGCCCACGCCGTCATCGGTAATGCGCAGCAATACGTCCCCGGTATCCGGGTCGGTGGAGATATCCAGCAGCACGCTGCCGTGGCCGCCCTTGGGTTCCAGCCCGTGGAAGATGGCGTTTTCCACCAGCGGCTGCAAGGTGAACCGGGGAATCATGCAGTCCCGGCAAAGGGTCTCGCTTTCAATGCGGGAGACCTCAATCTCCAGGTCGCCGCCGTAGCGGTACTGCTGGATGGTAAAGTAATCGTTGAGCAATGCCAGCTCCTCCTGCAAAGGCACCAGCTTCTGGGTGCCTTTGGAGATGCTTTTGGTCAGCCGTGCAAAGGCGGTGACCATCTCGGCAATGCCGGGCGCGTGCTGGATGGTAGCCATCCAGCGGATGCTGTTGAGGGTGTTGTAGATAAAGTGCGGGTTCACCTCGTTTTGCAGCATCCGGTATTCCAGCTCCTGCTTGCGACGTTCGTCCTCCACCCGGCGGGTCATCAGGCTGTCCACGTTTTCAGCCAGCTGGTTGATGCCCCGGCCGATGTCGCCCAGCTCGTTGTTCCACTCCACCGTGCGGTCGGGGGCAAAGTTGCCGCTGCCCACGGTTTCGATGCGCTTTTGCAGCGCCTCCACCGGGCGGGTGATGACCCGCTCCAGCCAGTGCTGCATCAAAAAGCTCAGTCCCCAGATGATGGCAGTGCCAAGGGCGACCAGCCACAGGTACACGCCGTAGTGCAGCAAAAAGGTATTTGCGGGCAAAAGCTGTACCAGTGCCGCGCTGCGGCCGTTCAGTGTTACCTTGACTACATAATACTTCTGGCCGTCCAGCTGCACCTTGCCCTGCCATGCGGTCTGCTCTGTCACGCCGTTATTGCTGCCGGTGCGCAGGGTGTAGTCCACCTCCCGCAGCGGATTTTCAATCTCGGTCAGGCTGCCGTTTTCGATCTGCCATAGGCGGCTGCCCATCTCCCAGTACAACGCGCTGCCGTCGGTCAGGCTGTAACCTGCTGCCGGGTCGGTGATAATGGCGGTATCCAGCGCAAGGTAGGTGCTGCCCCGGTGCAAGGTGCCCTTGCCGCAGCGGACAGGCTGGCTGATGGCGATGCAGCTCGGACTGCCGGGCAGCAGCGGGTCGGTGGCGAACTGCATCCCGTACCCCTTGGTGAGAAACTGCTTTACGCTGGTGCGGTTGAGCGCCGCCGAGGAGTTCAGCGGGCCGAACTGCAAATGCCGGTCGTTCTCATTGGTAACAAAAAAGCGGAGGATATGGCTGTACAGGGTGCTGGAATAGTATTTTTCCTGCATGGCTTCGTAGGCGGCAATGGTCTGGGTGCCGTTGATATTTTCCTGCGAGATGTACCGCCGCACGGTGCTGTCAATGGAAGCCCAGTTCAAAAGAGCATCGGCGCTTTCCAGACTGGTCTCGATGGAGGTAGCCACCAGCCGCAGGTTGAACTCTGCCGCCTGCAGGGAGTTGGCACGCACATATTGGTTGGAGAGAATGAACAGCGCCGCGCCCACGGCCAGAGAGGTAAGAAAGGTAAAAAAGCGCATTCCCCACACGATCTGCCGCCGCAGCGGGAAACGGTGGCTGCTCTTCATAACGGTGCCTCCTTTCTGGTGACAGTTTGCATTCTTTCCTTTATACAGTACTGATTCCGGCGCGGTTTGTCAACGGCTTTTTTCATGAGAATTGTGTACTTTATATGCTTTTTTCTCTCGTCACGGATGCAAACTGTGCAAGAGAACAAGAAAGTGCAGACTCCAGTGTAAGAAAGTACATCTTTTTTTAAAAGATACAGAAAAACTGCAACTCTTCCCGGAATTTTTCCATTCCGGTTTTTGCGTTTGTGCGGTATCCTAGTGTCAACAAAAGCGAGCGGCTCCCCGGCACGGGGGAGGCTGCTGCACAGAACAAACACACTGCCCTGAAGGAGGACACACTTATGAAAAAGATCTCTCGTCGTTCGTTCCTTACCGCTGCCGCTGCCTGCGGCGCAGCTGCTGCCCTGAGCGCCTGTGGCGGCTCTTCTGCAAGCTCCACCGCTGCTTCCTCCACTGCCGGTTCCACCGCTGCTTCCGCAGCCGCAGGCCCTGTTACCCTGCAGTGGTCAGTGTGGGATAAGGAGTCCACTCCCTACTGGCAGGCCATGGCCGACGGCTACATGGCAAGCCACAAGGACGTGACCATCGAGATGGTGGATCTGGGCTCCAGCGATTACATGACCGTTCTGGCTACCCAGCTGGCCGGCAGCGCTGATCTGGATATCGTGACCATCAAGGATATCCCCGGCTACGCAAACCTGATCAATCTGGACTACCTCAAGCCTCTGAATGAGGTGCTGACCCGCGACACCGGCGATTTCAACGGCACCATCGAGCAGCTGACCACCGATGACGGCAACTTCTACGCCGTGCCCTTCCGCAGCGACTTCTGGGTGCTGTACTACAACAAGGATCTGTTTGATGCTGCCGGTGTGGAGTATCCCTCCAATGACCTGACAATGGAAGATTACGATGCTCTGGCCCGCAAGATGACCAGCGGCTCCGGCGACACCAAGGTCTATGGCTGCCACTACCACACCTGGCGCTCTGCCGCTTCTCTGTTCTCCATTCTGGACGGCAAAAACACCATCATCGACGGCACCTACGACTTCATGAAGCCCACCTACGATATGGTCATTGCCCAGCAGAAGGACGGCATCTGCATGGACTACGGCTACCTCAAGACCTCTTCTCTGCACTACTCCGCAGCCTTTGAGAACCAGCAGTGCGCAATGGTCAACATGGGCAGCTGGTTCATCTCCACGCTGGAAGCTTACATGAAGGATGCCGAGACCAAGTTCAACTGGGGCATCGTCAAGTACCCGCACCCCGCCGGTGCAGAGGCTGGTTCTACGCTGGGCACTGTGACCAGCTTGGCCATCAACGCGGATTCTCCCAAGGCAGAGGCCGCTGCCGACTTCATCAACTGGTGTGTCTCCGAGGAGGGCGCACAGGCCATTGCCAAGACCGGCACCTTCCCGGCCTGCGGCTCCGCTGCTACCGCCGAGATCATCAAGTCCACCGAGGGCTTCCCCGAGGACAGCAATTCTGTGGATGCACTGACCACCAGCAATGTCTATCTGGAAATGCCCTACACCCAGTACGCATCTGATATCGAGACCATTCTGAACGCCGAGCACGATGCTATTATGACCATGAGCGAGACCGTGGACGAGGGCATCCAGAACATGAACGATCAGGTTCCCGCAGTTCTCGGCTGATAAAGCGTTTTCCGCAATACGTTGCGGTTCTCCTTCTTCATCATTTTCGATCCCCATTCATTTTCCGGTGGACGAGCATCGGAAAAAAGCCCTGTCCGAGCGGGGCGGGTATGCACAGCGCCCGCCCCGCTCATTTTTTGGAAAAATGGTTATACTTCCGGGAAAGGAGGCTCTTTTATGGCGAGTGCTGCTGTCCAGAATAAAACTCCCCGTAAAGTGCTAAAAAAATCGACCCGCGATTCTCTGATCGCGTATTCCTTCATTGCGCCAAACTTCATTGGCTTCTGCGTGTTTACGCTGGTGCCCATGGTGTTTGCCATTGCGCTGGCCTTCTGCGCATGGGACGGCCGCCACGCCATTGAATTTGTCGGCCTGAAAAACTTTGTAAAGCTCTTCACCACCGATAAAATCTTTCAGGCGGCCTTGAAAAACACCATCGTCTATGTCATCGGCACCGTGCCGCTTACGCTGGCCTGCTCGCTGGCCATGGCCGTGCTGCTGAACCAGAATGTGAAGCTGCGCAACTTTTTCCGCACCGTGGCGTTCTTCCCTTACGTTGCTTCGCTGGTGGCGGTGGCAGCGGTATGGAACATGATCTTCAACCCCTCCATGGGCCCCATCAACATGATCCTGAACCAGTTCTTCGGCGTGGCGGTGGAAAACCTGCCCCGCTGGGCTGCCGGCAAGGACACCGCCATGATCACGGTCATCCTGTTCAGCGTGTGGAAGAACATGGGCTACTACATGGTCATCTATCTGGCCGGCCTGCAGGGCTGCAACCCGGACCTGAACGAAGCCGCCGAGCTGGACGGTGCAAACCGCTGGCAGCAGTTCTGGCACATCACTCTGCCCCAGCTGCGGCCTACCACCTTCTTTGTGGTCATCATGCTCACCATCTCCGGCTTCAAGGTCTACGACCAGATGTACATGATCACGCAGGGCGGCCCCGGTACTGCTACCATGACGCTGGTGTACTACATCTATAATGTGGCCTTCGTCAATACCCCGAAATACGGCTACGCAAGTGCAATTTCCATGGTGCTGTTCGTACTGGTGCTGATCGTTACCATCATCCAGTTCCGCGGCTCCAAGGGCGAGAACTGAGAAAGGAGGAAGAACCATGTCTGCTGCTATTATCAAGACCGAGGCCTCTCAGAAGCGCCGCAATTTCGTCTCCAAGTTCCTGATCTATTTCTTCCTCATCGTCATCACAGCTTGTATGCTGCTGCCCTTTTTGTGGATGCTGTCCTCCTCCTTTAAGCTGAATAAGGACGTGTTCGGCTTCCCTATCCAGTGGATCCCCAAAAATCCCCGCTGGCAGAACTATGTGGACATCTGGACCCAGATCCCGCTGCTGACCTTTGTGAAAAACACGGTCAAGATCACCGTGGTGGTCACCCTGTTGCAGCTGTTCACTTCCTCCTTTGCAGCCTACGCCTTTGCTAAGATGCAGTTCAAGGGCAAAAACGCGCTCTTCCTCGGCTACATTGCCACCATTGCAGTGCCTTGGCAGGCCTACATGGTGCCCCAGTTCATGATGATGAGCTCGTGGCATTTGAACAACACCCATCTGGCCATTATGTGCCTGCAGGCCTTCAGCGCCTTCGGCGTGTTCCTGATGAAGCAGTTCTACGAGGGCGTGCCCACCGAGCTGTGTGAGGCTGCCCGCATTGATGGCCTGAGCGAGTACGGCATCTGGTGGCACATCATGCTGCCCCTCAGCCTGCCCGCCCTGTCCACCCTGACCATCTTCACCTTCGTGAACACATGGAACGACTTCCTTGGCCCCCTGATCTACTTGACCAAGACCGAACTCAAGACCATCCAGATTGGTCTGCGTATGTTCATCACCCAGTATTCTGCAGAGTACGGCCTGATCATGGCGGCCTCTGTGGTGGCACTGATCCCGGTGCTGATCGTGTTCCTCTCCCTGCAAAAGTACTTTGTGCAGGGCGTGGCATCCACCGGCATCAAGGGCTAAACAAATCACCCGTAAGCGGGGCGTGGGCAGTACCCGCGCCCCGCATTTTTTGCAGAAATAGAGGGAAAGCGTTATGTTATATCCTGAACAGAATGAAGCGCGCTTGAAGCTGAGCCTTGACGGCACATGGGCGTTTGCGCTGGGCAGCTGCGCGGAAACCCAGTTCGACCCCGCAAAGCCCCTGCCGGACGCCCAGCCCATCGCGGTACCTGCCAGCTACAACGACCAGAACGACCAGACCACCGCCCTGCGCCGCCACTACGGCTGGGTGTGGTATCAGCGCAAGGTCACCCTGCCCGCCTTCTGCGCCGGGCAGCGGGTGGTGCTGCGGTTCGGCTCGGTGACCCACACGGCCAAGGTCTGGCTGAACGGCCAGCTCATTGCGCAGCACAAGGGCGGCTTTACCCCCTTTGAAGCGGACGTCACCGCTCTGCTGCAACCCGGCGAGACCGCACTGCTGACCGTAGCCTGTGACAACCGGGTGAACCACAGCACCCTGCCTGTGGGCAACGAGGACGGGCAGCTGGCCTTCTTTGGCTCGGACAACGCGGGTATCCCCAGTGTGGAGGCTGCCAAGCGTGCCGCCGCACCCCAGAACCGCCCCAACTTTGACTTTTTCAACTATGCGGGCATCCATCGCCCGGTGGTGCTCTACACCACCCCTAAAGAGTACATCGAGGATGTGACCATAGTGCCCGCCGTGGACGGCACGGTGCAGTACGCGGTAAAAACCACCGGCAGCGCACCTGTCCGTGTCACGGTGCTGGATGCTGACGGCAACGCCGTTGCAAGCGCCGAGAGTGCAGAAGGCACGATCACCATCCCGGAAGTGCATCTCTGGGAGCCCAGACCCGGCACGCCCTACCTGTACACCCTGCATGCCACCTGCGGGGCAGATGTCTACGACCAGACCTTTGGTGTGCGCAGCATTGAGGTGCGGGGCACACAGGTGCTTTTGAACGGCAAGCCGCTCTATTTCAAGGGCTTTTGCAAGCACGAGGACTTTACCGCCCATGGCCGAGGCTTTGACCCGGTGCTGAACGTGAAGGATGTGAACCTGATCCACTGGGCAAACGCCAATGCCGTGCGCACCAGCCACTATCCCTACGCCGAGGAGTTCTACGACCTGTGCGACCGGGAGGGCATTCTGGTCATGGACGAGACCCCGGCGGTGGGCATCGGCGGCGGGGCAGCGGTGAACCCCTATAAGGAATACCCCCTTGCGGAGCATCACCGGCAGGTGCTTGCCGAGATGATCCATCGGGACAAAAACCACCCCTGCGTGGTGCTGTGGAGCCTTGGCAACGAGCCGGATCTGGAGCACTTCCCGCAGGATGCCTACGACTACTGGCACCCGCTGTATGAGCTGGCGCACCAGCTGGACCCGCAGGACCGCCCGGTCACCCTCGTCTGCTGCCAGAACGACTACACCAAGGATATCACCACCCGCACCATGGATATCGTCTGCATCAACCGCTACTACGGCTGGTACAACCTTTCCGGTGACATGGACGCCGCTTGCTACGGCCTGAATCAGGAGCTGGATTTCTGGGCAGAGCAGCACAAGCCCGTGATGATGAGCGAGTACGGTGCGGACACCGTGGCAGGGCTGCACACCGCCGGAGCCGAGATGTTCAGTGAGGAGTTTCAGGTGGAGTTCTACCGCCGTCTGGATGCAGAGTTTGACAAGCGCCCGTGGTTTGTGGGAGAATTTGTCTGGAACTTTGCAGACTACGACACTGTGCAGGGCCCCATGCGGGTGGATGGCAACAAAAAAGGTCTGTTCACCCGGGATCGCCGCCCCAAGCTGGGCATGCACTTTCTGCGCCAGCGGTGGGCAGAGATACCTACGTTTGGATTTAAGGAGTAATCATGATGAAAACCTACCAGAACCACGCTATGACCGACGCCGAGGCACGGCAGGCACTGACCGATGCCTGCAAACAGGTGGAGACCAATCTGCCCCTGTACACCTACCAGTGCCAGAACCATTCCAGTGTGAACGATATCTACCCCGGCTGCGCCAATAACCAGTGGACCTGCGGCTTTTGGCCCGGTGAGATCTGGCTGGCCTACGAGGCCACCGGGGACGAAAAATTCAAGACAGCCGCCCTCATTCAGGTGGACAGCTTTGCGGACCGCATTGCCCGCAAGGTGGAGGTGGACCACCACGATATGGGCTTTTTGTACAGCCCCACCTGCGTGGCAGCGTGGAAGCTGGTGGGCAGCGAAACCGGCAAAAACGCCGCCATTGCCGCCGCCGACCAGTTGCTGACCCGCTACCAACCCAGCGGCCGCTTCTTGCAGGCATGGGGCACTATGGACGACCCCGGCAACTACCGCTATATCATTGACTGCATGCTCAATGTGCCGCTGCTGTACTGGGCAGCGCAGGTGACCGGTAGCGACCACTACCGCGAGATCGCCGCTGCCCACACCGCCACCACGCTGGCAAACTCCTTCCGGCCGGACGGCAGCACCTACCACACCTTCTTTATGAACCCGGACGGCACCCCCAAGGGCGGACGCACCTGTCAGGGCTATAAGGACGACAGCTTCTGGGCACGGGGACAGGCGTGGGGCGTGTACGGCAGCGCCATTGGCTACACCTACACCCACGACGAAAAGTTTTTGGATGTGTTCCGCAAGGCGCTGGAATTTTACCTTTCCCGCCTGCCGGAGGATATGATCCCCTGCTGGGATATGCTCTTTGCCCCGGAAAGCGGCGAACCCCGGGATTCCTCCTCCGCTGCCATCGTGGCCTGTGGATTGCTGGAAGCGGCAAAGTATGTGGACGAAACAGAAGCTGCCCAGTGGCGCACACTGGCACGGCAGATGCTGGCCAGCCTTGCCGCAAATTATGCGGTAAAGCCTGGTACCCTCGGCTCCGGCCAGCTGCTGCACGGCACTTACAGCAAAAAGAGCCCCTACAACACCTGCACCCCGGAGGGCGTGGATGAATGTACGAGCTGGGGCGATTATTTTTACATGGAGGCGCTGACCCGCCTGACCAAAGACTGGGAGATGTACTGGTGATGAACTTGCAGACCAAAGCGGATTTTACCGCACTGATGCACAAATTTCTCGACCCCCTCAAGCCCTGTTATTCCGCAGGCTGCGCCCGGCTGCATCTGGGCGAGACGGGTGTGACCTACAACCAAAATGCCATTGAGCTGGAAGCCTTCAGCCGCCCGCTGTGGGCGCTGGTGCCCTTCTGGGTGGGCGGCGGCTCTGACCCGGAGTTTGAAAAAATCTACCGCAAGGGTCTTGCCGCCGGCACCGACCCGGAAAACCCCGAATACTGGGGCACCACCGGGGAATACGACCAGTGTTATGTGGAGATGGCGGCTATTGCCTGCGGCATCCTCACCGCACCGGAAAAGCTGTGGACCCCGCTTTCTGATACCGAAAAACAGAACCTTGCCGCATGGCTGGGGCAGATCAACGCCCACACCATCCCGGACTGCAACTGGCAGTTTTTCCGCATCCTTGTAAACCTTGCCCTGAAAAGCGTGGGGATGCCTTACAGCCCGGAACTGCTGGAGGATGGCCTTTGCAAAATTGACAGCTATTACAGCGGCGACGGCTGGTCCACCGATGGCGCCTCCGTGCAAAAGGATTACTACATCCCGTGGGCCATCCAGTATTACGGACTGCTCTACTCTAAATTTGCCGCCGACACCGACCCCCGGCGTGCTGCACTCTACCGCCAGCGCGCCCAGCTGTTCGCGCAGCAGTTCGTCTATTGGTTCGATGCCAACGGCGCAGCCCTGCCCTTTGGCCGCAGCCTGACCTACCGCTTTGCCCAGAACAGCTTCTGGGCGGCCTGCATCTGGGCAGGGCTGGAGCCGCTGCCCCTGCCGGTAATGAAGGGCCTTATCGTCCGCAACTTCAACTGGTGGCTGGGGCAGAAAATGTTCGACCGGGACGGCATCCTGACCATCGGCTACTGCTACCCGCAGATGTACATGGCCGAGCGGTACAACGCCCCCGGCAGCCCCTACTGGGGCATGAAGAGCTTTTTGCTGCTTGCTTTGCCGGATGACCACCCCTTCTGGTCTGCCGAAGCCGCGCCCATGCCCGCATTGGAGCGGCTCAAGCCCATGCCATACGCCAATATGCTGGTGCAGCGCCGGGCGGGGCGGGTAACGGCCTATGCCGCCGGTGTCAACGAGGGCCACGGTCACGGACAGTTCCCGGAAAAGTATGCAAAATTTGCCTACGATACCCGCTTTGGCTTCTGCGCCTCCCGCAGCCGGGAGGTGCTCAATCAGGCCGCGCCGGACAGTATGCTGGCCTTTGTCATCGACGACAACGTGTTTGTGCGCAAGGTGAGCAAAACGTGGGAAATTGAAGCCGGGGCTGTGACCGCGCAGTGGTCGCCCTTCCCCGGGATTGAGGTGACCACCACTATCACTCCCACGGCCACCGGCCACCGCCGCCACCATGAAATTGACAGCAGTTTCGACTGCGAAGCCTATGACTGCGGTTTTGCCGTGCCCAATTTTACACCGGGCTACGCCGAAAGCGCGGAAAACGATACCGCCGAAGCCCATTGCGACACCCTGTGCTGCGCCGTGCGCGGCAGGGGAGAAGCAGTGGTCATCGGCTGCGACCCTAACACCAGCCTGTACTTCACCAATGTCCATCTGCCCGCCGTGAAGTACCACATCCCCAAGGGACACACGGTGCTGGACACCGAGGTCTTTGACGAAGCAAACTGATGCCGCTTCTTTCTATAGCAGTTTGCGTTTTTAATGCACAAGCAACATCCGCAAACTGCATATCGCAAATATGCCGTTTTGATAGGCACTATTTTTGAAAATTGCGATAGAAAAACAGTCGTTTTTGTGCGGCTGTTTTTCTTATATTCTGTGCTATAATGAGAGCAGAAAATGCTGCGAGGTGACATTTATGCCTTTAAATAATCCTATCACATCGGCGCTTCTGGCCGACCCGGAAATTTTCCAGCAGAACCGTTTGCCCTTCCACGCTCATTTTGCAGACCAGACAAGCCCGGAAATGCCGCTGGCCGTCAGCTTGGATGGCGAATGGGCTTTCCACTATGCGGAAAACCTGACTGCGCCTTTCTCAGACTGGGACACCCTGACCGTGCCCGGCTTCATCCAAATGCAGAGCCTGCAAAAGCCCGGCCAGCCCTACGGCACGCCCCATTACGTCAACACCCAGTACCCGTGGGACGGCCATGAAAAGCTGCACCCCGATCAGATTCCGCAGGATTATAACCCCATCGGGGAATACCAGCGCAGTTTCACCCTGCCGGAAAGCTGGGCAAGCTGCTATCTGCGCCTGAACGGCGCGGACAGCGCTGCCGCCGTCTGGTGCAATGACGTTTACATCGGCTACACCGAGGATACCTTCACTCCCGCTGAATTTGACATGACCGCCGCCGTCCACCCCGGCGAAAATACCCTGACGGTACAGGTGTACCGTTTCTCCTCCGGCAGCTGGCTGGAGGATCAGGATTTCTGGCGCATGAGCGGCTTGTTCCGCTCTGTGGAGCTGTTCACAAAGCCGGAAATTCACCTCGAGGATGTCTTTGTGAAGCAGGATTTTGCCCCGGACTTTTCCAGTGCCACTGTCACCTTTGATTGCAAGGTCAGCGGCGCGGGCACCATCTCGGTGGTGTTTGATGGCGAGGAGCAGTCTGCTGAGGTGGGCGAACCTGCCGAATACGACAGCGGTGTGGTGTTCGGCAAGGGCGAGGCCGACCCGGACGTGGAAGAGGACGTGCAGGATGTCTCCTTCACCTTTACGGTGGAGCATCCCACCCTGTGGAGCGCCGAGCAGCCGAACCTGTACGAAGCAGAAATTGCCCTGCTGAACGAGGGTGCTCTCGTGGAGCGCACCGGATTGAAAGTCGGCTTGCGTAAGTTTGAGCTGAAAGAACGCCAGATGCTTTTGAACGGCAAGCGTATCGTGTTCAAGGGTGTCAACCGCCACGAGTGGAGCTGCCGCACCGGCCGCACCGTCAGCCGGGAAGAGATGCTGTGGGATGTAAAGAACCTGAAGGCCCACAACGTCAACGCCGTGCGCACCAGCCACTACCCCAACGACCCCTATTTCCTGTCCCTCTGCGATGAATACGGCCTGTATGTCATCGGGGAGACCAATCTGGAGACCCACGGCACATGGCAGAAGCTGGGTGCGGACGGCTCGGACGAGTGGACGCTGCCCGGTGCCCGCCCGGAGTGGCGGGAAAATGTGCTTGCCCGCGCCGAAGCCATGCTGGAACGGGACAAAAACCACCCGGCCATCCTCATTTGGTCTTGCGGCAACGAGAGCCACGGCGGCAAGACCCTGTGGGAGATGAGCGAGTATTTCCGCAACACCGACCCCAGCCGCCTTGTGCACTACGAGGGCATTTTCTGGAACCGGGAGTACCCCGCCACCTCCGATATGGAAAGCCAGATGTACACCCCGGTGGCAGACATCAAAAAGTTTCTGGCAGAGCACCCGGAAAAGCCCTTTATCATGTGCGAGTACAGCCACGCCATGGGTAACAGCTGCGGCGGCATCACCGACTACACCGAGTATGCCTACGAAGAGCCCCTGTATCAGGGCGGGTTTATCTGGGAGTACATGGACCACGGCATTGCAGTGACAAGCCCGGACGGCAAGCCCGGCTTTGCCTATGGCGGCGACTTCGGCGACCGCCCCACCGACCGGGAATTCTGCGTGGACGGCCTTGTGCTGCCCGACCGCCGTAACACCCCCAAAATGGACGCCGTCAAGGCGGCCTACGCACCGCTGAAGATCACCCTGACCGACACGGAAGCCGTGATTGAAAACCGGAATCTCTTTACCGACCTGAACGCCTACGACCTTGTGTTTGCGTCCTCGGTCAACGGCAAGCCGGAGCGCCGGGCGGTGCTGCGGGCAGACTGCAAGCCGGGCGGGACGGAGCACATCCCGTTTCCCTTTGCCTTACCGGAGGCTGGGCTTGCCTGCATGACCGTTACCGCCATCCAGCGGGCTGCACTGCCCGGCATCCCGGCGGGCTATGAAGCCGCTTTGGGGCAGGTATGGCACAACTACGCCGTCGCCCGGCTGACCCTGCCCGCCCCGCAGCTGGTGGAGATGGACTGCAACGTCGGCGTAAAGGGCGAGGGCTTCGAGTACATCTTTGGCCGAGGCAAGGGGCTGGTGTCCATCCGCTATAACGGCGTGCAGCTGCTGGACGATACCGTGCGCCCCAATTTCTGGCGTGCGCCCACCAACAACGACGAGGGCTGTGCAGAGCCGTTTACATTTGCCTTCTGGAAAACCGCCGGTCTCTACGCCCGCTGCGATAACCTGACCGCTGAAACAAAGGGCGATTTCGTCATCGCCCGCGCAAACTACACCCTGCCAGATGGGCAGACGCTGCCCATTGATTTTGCCATTGACGGCGCAGGCCGCTGTGATATCACCATGACATGGCAGGGCACGCGCACTGAGCTGCCGGAGTTCGGTCTGCTCTTCCCGCTGCGTCGGGAGCTGACGGAAGTCTCCTATCTGGGTCTTGGCCCCCGGGAGACCACCGCCGACCGCACTGCAGGCGGCAAGATGGGTGCGTGGAACTACAACGTCCGGCAGGATTTTGCCCAGAACACCCCGGTCTACCCGCAGGAGTGCGGCAGCCGCACCGGCGTGTACAGTGCAACTGTCACCGGCAGCGGATTGAATATAGGCATCGGCTTTGCAGGGGACGGCATGACCTTCTCGGCGCTGCCCTACACGCCCCATGAACTGGAAAACGCCCGCCACCTTTACGAGCTGCCCCGGGACGACAATAAGACGGTCGTCCGCTGCGCTGCTTTCCAGCGCGGCGTGGGCGGCGACAACAGCTGGGGCGCAAAGCCCCATGCAGACGCCTGCTTTGCGGTGGAGAAGGGAACCTCGTTCCGTTTTACGATTCAAAAATAAAAATTTACTTGGCTAAAGTGGTGGGTATCATCGTGATACCCACCACTTTGGTCTTATTGCGAAACCGTAACAAGACAAAAATCAGCGCAATATTCAAATAGTATATTTGCGATATGCAATCCAACGTTGTAGCTGCTGCATTAAAAAGTTGAATTTTTATGGTTTATGGAGAAATAAGGAATTGTGTCAAAATGACACAATTGCTCCGGGCACCTTCATAGAACCATGGAATGTGAATATTTTGCTTTCATAGGAGTTCATGTTTTTTACTGAATCTCGTGAAAAGCGTATAAAAAGCTTGCAATCATCTGTAAAATGTGGTATATCCATTATACGAAACATTGCTTTAAAAGAACACTCCACCGTTCAATGATGTGTAAAGTGAGGTGCCTGCCATGACCGCTGTGATCTATGCCCGCTATTCATCGGATAACCAGCGCGAAGAATCCATTGAAGGCCAGATTCGTGAATGCACTGCCTATGCGGAAAAGAACGGCATCACCATCGTCAAGCACTACATTGACCGTGCTATCTCTGCCAAGACGGACAACCGCCCGGAGTTTCAGCAGATGATTAAGGACAGTGACAAGAAGCTGTTTGACATCGTGCTGGTCTGGAAGTTGGATCGTTTTGCCCGGAACCGCTACGACAGTGCCCGGTACAAGACCCAGCTGAAGAAGAACGGTGTCAAGCTCATGTCTGCCACCGAGATCATCTCCGAGGGACCGGAGGGCATCATTCTGGAATCGGTGCTGGAAGGTTATGCCGAGTATTATTCCGCTGACCTGTCTGAAAAGGTCATTCGTGGCATGACCGAAAACGCACTGAAGGGAAAGTTCACTGGCGGTGCCATTCCCTTTGGCTACATCATCAACGCAGACCACCGCTTTGA
>NZ_JBBMEP010000027.1:0-23286 GCF_040096475.1 Faecalibacterium faecis
CACTTAAAAGGTTCCTTACAAGTTTTTCGATATTGTTCAATTTTCAAGGTCCTGTAGCGCCTCAGCCTTGCGGCTGAAAGCTTACTTATTTTATCACTTTCGTGATAAGCTGTCAAGCACTTTTTTGAATTATTTTTGAGCTTCTTGTCGAAGCTCATCGATTCTTCACGTTAGGACGTTCCTTCTGAAGTGTTTCATTCTGTCGGATGTCCGCCTGACAGTAATGTATTTTAGCACAGCCTTTTGCAAAAAGCAAGCATTTTCTTCATATTTTTCGCAAAAATCCGGCTTTTGGCTTTTTGCCCAGTTTTTTCCTTTTAATCTGGAAAGTATGACATCTAATCTTCTAAAAGTCGGCGGCGCAGCTGCACCAGTATCTTGCGTTCCCGCCGGGAGATCTGCACCTGTGTGGTATGCAGTACCTTTGCAGTTTCACTCTGGGTCTTGTTGCCATAAAACCGCAGGCGGATCAATTGCCTGTCCTGTTCCGGCAAAGCGTGAAGCACCTCTTCTAGACTGATACGTTCTGCCAATGCTTCTTCCGGGGATTCTACTGGAATATCCATCTGCCGGTCCTCTTCTTCATTTTCCGGGGTCAGGCTCATGGCAGGCTGTGCCGCCTGAATGGCAAGTGTGATGTTCTCTGCAGGTTCATTCAATTCTTCCGCCAGCTGAGAAAGGGTCGGCTCCGTACCGCACACTTTTATGTGATGCTCCCGTGCCGCCTGTACGCGCATCCCCAATTCTTTTAAGGAGCGGCTCACCTTGACTGTGCCGCTGTCCCGGAACAGCTTTTTGATCTCGCCTAAAATTACCGGCACTGCATAGGTAGAAAAGCATACGCCGCGGCTCTCATCAAAATTATCGCAGGCTTTTACAAGTCCCATGCATCCGGCACTGTACAGGTCATCGTACTCTATGCCCCGCCCGCGGAAGCGCCCGGCGCAGGCGTGCACCAGCCCCAGATTCTGCTCAATGAATGCGTCCCGCCGGGTCTTATCCGATACCATGCTCCTGCCTGCCTTTCCTGTTATGTATCATTCTCTCTGGGCCAGACGCTTGATGAGCAGCACCTTTGTACCCTTGCCGGGCTTTGAGATGACCTTGACCTTATCCATAAAGCTCTGCATCACCGCAAAGCCCAGCCCGGAGCGTTCCTCCGGGTTTCCGGTGGTAAACAGCGGTTCCATGGCCTGCGGGATATCCGGGATGCCGATGCCCTTATCTGCCACCGTGATGTGCACCTCCCGCCCGGGATAGACTGCAATGCTCATGGCCACCGGCCCGATGTGGTCCGGGTAGGCATGGACGATGCAGTTGGTCACCGCCTCAGACACTGCCGTTTTGATATCGGCCAGCTGCGGCACGGTGGGGTCGTACCGGGCAAGAAAGGCCGCCGCTGCGCCCCGGGCGTAGCTTTCGTTCACACTGAGGGAATCGAACTGGATCTTTGTTGTGTTTTCCGCTTTCATGGTTTATTCCTCCTTCTGTCCTGCATCCGTGCAGGGGATGCGCGCCAGCTGCAGCACCTTTGCCAGCTGGGACGGTGTGTGCTGCACCCGCAGTGCCGTGCCCAGTGTGCGGGCAATGCGCTGCCGCCCCAGGATCAGCCCTACACCGGATGAATCCATAAATCCGACCCCGCCAAAATCCAGGATCATGGTCTGCGGGGCACGGCTGACCAGTGCATCATCCAGCTGGATGCGCAGGCTTTGCGCCGCATCGTGATCGATCTCGCCCGCAAGGTAGGCATAAAGCACATCGCCCGCCGGGCTGAAGCTTACCGTTGCCATGGTTTGTCCATCTCCTTTGCCAAAAATAAAAAGATCCCGTACACATGGTTTCAGTGTACGGGATCTTTCGTTTATTTTTTAGGGAAGCGTGTCGGCTCAGCTGTTCACCAGCAGTTCGGCCGCTTCCAGCGCGGCAGCTTCACCGCCGCAGACCAGCAGGCCGCGGCGGGTGTTGGCATGAGCCAACTCCACAGCTTCGGCAATGCTGGTGCACATCTCGGCATCAAAATGATACTTTGCCTTTTCGGTCAAACGGGCCGTCATCTCGTCATCGCCGCCTGCCGGGGTGACAAGATACACCTTATCAAAGGGGTTCTCACTCATGCCGGGCATGGTGGACTTATCCTTTTTCTGCTCTTCAGGGGTCAGGCCGGTCTCCAGTGCGGAGAAGAACGCTTCGGCTCCCTCCTCCTCTGCCAGACCGATGATGGCGCTCATATGGCGCACCTTGGCCATGTTGAGCACACGCAGCAAGGCCGCTGCCTGCTGCGGGGTGCGGCAGGCATCCAGAATGATGAGTGGGCGCTGCGAGATGACCCGGATGCTGCTGCGGTTCTCCACCGCAGCCAGACCTTCCAGAATGGCATCGTCGGTAATATCAAAGCCCTTGCGGCACAGCGCCAGCGAAAGCTCCACAGCCATGGCAGCGCTGCCCGCCGCATGACGGCCCAGAAAAGCCAGCGGCACGGTATATCCGCCGTAGTCCACCTTGCTGGCAAACTTTTCTGCCTCCAGAAAGGTGATATCCTCCGGGTCCGGCACCACCAGCTCACAGCCGCACTTGCCTGCGGCCACGATCAGCTCGCTGAGCACAGACTTGGGCTGCTCCGGCGCGGTGACGCAGATGCTTTCCTTGCGCATGACACCTGCTGCCAAAGCCGCAAGGCGCTCCACCGAGCGGCTCACACCGTCCGGGCCGACCGACGTGACGGCGCACACCGGCATGCCGGGCAGTGCTTCCGCAAGGCCCGCATCCGGCAGTTCCACCACGGCCAGCGTGCAGCCCGCTGCGCCAAAGCAGTTGGCCGCAGCGGCCAGCTCCGCTGCATCCTGCGGCAGGGCTTCGGCTGCGGAAAGGGTATCCGCAGTCAGAGCCAGCAGGCCCTCGTCCACCGGGGCATCATCGATGCAGATGCGCTCCGACAGCGGGCGGCACCCGGCATGGTACAGGCCGGCATGGATCCCCTGTGCGTGCAGGATGGCCGCCAGCAGGCGGGCCGTCACGGTCTTGCCTGCCGTGCCTGCCACGCCCACGAACTGCACCTTCTGCACCGGCGCGGTGAACGCGGCGCGCAGCTGTTCGGTGGAGGCAAAACCGTCCGGCAGGGCGGCAAAATACTGATTTGCCTGTTCGATGGTCATTGGTTACTCCTTATTACGATGGTTGAACAACAATCTGCACAGCGCCATGAGCACCAGCGCCGTAAGGATGCCCGCCAGAACACCGGCTGAATCCAGCCACACATCGGTGACCTGACTGCTGCGTCCGGGCGAAAAGATCTGGATGGTCTCATCGGTCAGCGCAGTGAGCACGCCGCCCAGCATGGGCACGCTGATGTGCCAGATATACTGCCGGGTATACACCCGCATACACAGCATGAGCAGAAAGCCCTCCAGCATATACTCGCAGAAGTGTGCCAGCTTGCGCACGATGTGGTCGGTCAGGCGCTGGGCAAGGGCCGGATGGCCCAGACGGCGCAGAGCCGCCTGCAGCAGAGTGAGCACCCGGCTGCTGGACACAGTAGACACCGAGGCGATCTTCATGGAATTGGAAAAGATGAACGCGATGCAGCCGATGAGAGCAAGGGTAAAGATCACCCGCCCTGCGGTCACCCACGGCGAAGTGCGCTGTGTGCTGCTGTTATATTCCCCGCTCAAATCAGCCCAGAGCCTTGATGCTCTGCTCGATGTTGGCCAGCTTATCCTGGCTCTTGGCGTACTTATTGCGGATATCCTCCACCAGTGCCGCCGGGGCGCGCTCCACGAACTTGGGGTTGTTCAGCTGGTTCGCGAACATGGCCATTTCCTTTTCGGCCTTGGCCTTTTCCTTGTTCAGGCGGGCCAGTTCCTTGTCGCGGTCGATCAGCTCCATCATGGGGATGAAGCCGCGGGCGGCGTGGGTGGACACCTGCACCATGCCGTCGGTGCTGCCCTCGTACTTCTCGGTAAAGGTCACGTCGGTGGCAAAGGCAAACTTTGCCAGATAGACCTGTGCCTTCTGGAAGGGTGCAGCGTCGGCGGTCTCGATGATCATGCTGGTCTTTTTGGCGGGGTGGACATTCATCTCGGTACGCATGGTACGCACGGCCTTGATGTAGTCCATGACCTTTTCAAAGGCTTCCTCTTCGTCGGCCCAGTTGTGAGCTTCGTCAAAGGTGGGCCAGCTCTGGGTCATGATGGTCTCGGCAGAGCCGGGCAGAGCCTGATACAGCTCCTCGGTGATGAAGGGCATGAAGGGATGCAGCAGCTTGAGGGCCTTGTCCAGCACATACACCAGCACACGGCGGGCGGTGTCGGCCTGCTCGGCATCGCCGGAGTTCAGGCGGGGCTTTGCGATCTCGATGAACCAGTCACAGTAGACATCCCAGATAAAGCTGTTGATCTTGGCGGCGGCCAGACCCATCTCGTAGTGGTCGAGGTTGTCGGTCATGGCACCGGCCACCTGATTCAGCTTGGTGAGCACCCACTTGTCGCTCATATCCAGCTTGTCCTCACTGGGCAGGCCCGGGGTAAAGTCCTCGGGCAGGTTCATCAGCACAAAGCGGGTAGCATTCCACAGCTTATTGGCAAAGTTGCGGGCAGCCTCCACCTTCTTTTCGATATAACGCATGTCGTTGCCCGGGGTGGAGCCATCCACCAGCATAAAGCGCAGGGCATCTGCACCGTACTGGGCAATGACTTCCAGCGGGTCGATGCCGTTGCCCAGACTCTTGGACATCTTGCGGCCCTGACTGTCGCGCACGATACCGTGGATGCAGACCGTGCTGAAGGGTGCCTTGCCGGTGTAGGCCAGACCAGAGAAGATCATACGGCTGACCCAGAAGCCGATGATGTCGTAGCCGGTAACGAGGGTGTTAGTGGGGTAGAAATACTTGAGGTCTTCGCTCTCTTCATTGGGCCAGCCCAGCGTGCTGAAGGGCCACAGAGCGGAGGAGAACCAGGTATCCAGCGTATCGGGGTCCTGCGTGAGCTTTGCGCTGCCGCACTTGGGGCAGGAACAGGGAGCAGACTTTGCCACCACGGTCTCGCCGCAGTCGTCGCAGTACCATGCCGGGATCTGATGGCCCCACCACAGCTGACGGCTGATGCACCAGTCGCGGGTGTTCTTCATCCAGTTCATATAGTTCTTGGTGAAGCGCTCGGGCACGAACTTGATCTCGCCCTTTTCCACGCTCTCGATGGCGGGCTTTGCCAGCGGCTCCATCTTGACGAACCACTGCTTGGACACCATGGGCTCGATGGTGGAGTGGCAGCGGTAGCAGGTGCCCACCTCGTGCTTGAGGGGCTCGATCTCCTTCAGGAAGCCGCCTGCTTCCAAATCGGCCAGAATGGCCTTGCGGGCCTCGAGGGTGGTCATGCCGGCGTACTTGCCGCAGTCCAGCACCTCCGGCTCATTGATGGCGTTCTTGCCGGCGGCGAACAGGGCATCGGCAGCAGCCTTGTCGGCAGCACCGGTCATGTGGCCGTCGTAGGTGAACACACGCACGATGGGCAGGTCGTGGCGCAGCCCCACTTCAAAGTCGTTAGGGTCGTGGGCGGGGGTGATCTTGACCACACCGGTGCCCTTGGTCATGTCGGCGTGCTCGTCGCACACAATGGGGATCTCCTTGTTCAGCAGGGGCAGCACCACATGGCAGCCGTGCAGATGGGCATAGCGGGGGTCATCGCCGTTGATGGCAACAGCGGTATCGCCCAGCATGGTCTCGGGACGGGTAGTAGCCAGCTCCAGCATCTCGCCGGTCTCCTTGACCGGGTACAGCAGGTGCCAGAAGCTGCCGTCCTTTTCCTCGTACTCCACCTCGGCATCCGAGATGGAGGTGTTGCAGTGGGGGCACCAGTTGACCATGCGGTTGCCGCGGTAGATCAGGCCCTTGTCGTACAGGCGCACGAACACTTCCTTGACAGCCTCGGAGCAGCCCTCGTCCATAGTAAAGCGCTCACGATCCCAGTCGCAGCTGCTGCCCAGCTTCTTCAGCTGGCTGACGATGCGGTTGCCGTACTTGGTCTTCCATGCCCATGCACGGTCCAGAAAACCATCGCGGCCCACCATCTCCTTGGTCAGGCCCTCGGCACGCATGGCCTCCACCACCTTGGCTTCGGTAGCGATGGATGCATGGTCGGTACCGGGCACCCACAGGGCGGCATAGCCCTGCATCCGCTTGGTGCGGATGAGGATGTCCTGCATGGTGTTATCCACCGCATGGCCCATGTGCAGCTGACCGGTGACGTTCGGGGGCGGCATGACGATGGTGTAGGGTTTCTTGTCGGGGTCTGCCTTCGTGTGGAAGTAGCCGCCGTCCAGCCAGAACTGGTAGATGCGGTCTTCCACCTGGCTGGGATCATACTGTTTTGCAAGTTCTTTCATAAGGTCCTCCCAGTAAAAAATGATGAAGTGGGACGAAAAAAGCCGTCCCACGGAACGTTCCATGGGACGGCTGTAATAACCGCGGTACCACCCAAATTGCGCAGAGCATCCTGCGCCCCTTGATGCCCCGGTAACGTGGGACAGCTCCGAGAGCGGCTTGCTCTTCAGCTCACCGCTCCTGCTCCAAAGTGACAGCACACCGCCGGGCCATACCGGGTTTTCAGCAGCCCCCGGCTCTCTGGATGGCAAAAGCGATGCACACTCTTCTTCAACGCATTTATAAAAAGAATATAGCGTTTTTTGTGCGATTTGTCAATTACTTTTTCTTCAAAAGAATTTATCCCACTGCATCTTACGGTTTGGGCCTTATTCGTGAAAACGCGTTTGGAGTGGCCCGCAGGCCACGACAAACGCAAATATAAAAAATATTTTTTCCGCTATCAATGGCCAGAGCAAACGCATCGGCCATTTTCAATCCGCGATCCCTTCATCCTTCAGCCTTGCAATGAGCCGCTCCATCAGGGCGATGCGGTTGAAGGGGGTCATCAGGTAAAAGCCGTCTGCATAGGGCGCTGCAGCCTGCGCGGCCTTCACCGAGACTTCCAACCCCAGCTCTTCGCCCTGCGCACGGTCCAGCCCGGCAAAACGCTCGATGATCTCCGCATCCACATGGATGCCGTTGACCTCGTTCTCCATAAAGATGGCGTTGCGCTGGCTCACCACCGGCATGATGCCGGCCAGAATTTTCGCCTTTTCGCCCAGCGTTTCGCGGGTCTTTTTCAGGTTCACCACCGCCTGTGCGGAGAGCACCGGCTGGGTAAGGAAGCCGCTCATGCCATTTTGCAGCTTTTCCTGTGCGCGGCGCAGCTCCACATCAAAGTTGCGGGCGTTCAGGTTCAGCGCACCGAACACGGTGAGGGGCGAGGGCATCTCCCGGCCCTCCCCTGCCAGCGAGACGATGTACTGCGCCAGCTTGCGGGAGTTGAACTGGTACACGTTTTTCACCTCGTCCCGCTCCGCGGTGGGGATGGGGTCGCCGGTGATGGCCAGCACCTCCCGCACGCCCTCGGCGTACAGGCCCAGCAGCAGGGCCTTTGTGGCGTTCAGATTGCGGTCGCGGCAGGTCATGTGGGGCAGCACGTTCAGCCCCAGCTCCCGGTGCACCCGGCAGGCCACCAGCGAAGAATCCATCCGTGCCCGGGCAATGGGACAGTCCGCAATGGTCAAAAGGTCTGCACCAGCAGCCTGCAGGCGGCGTGCACCGTCCAGATAGCCGGTCAGGTCGGCATCCTTGGGGCTGTCCAGTTCAATGGCGATCACCTTTTTGCCCGCGTTCAGCTTGCGCAGGAAGGCATCGTCTTTTTCCACCTCCGGCTTTGTGGCAGTGGAGACTGCTGCTGCCGGGGCTGCAGGCAGTGTTTCCGGCAAGGCATCCAGTGCCGCACGCAGGGCCGCAATGTGGGCAGGCGTAGTGCCGCAGCAGCCGCCCAGAATACGCACACCCTCGGCAGCAAGGCGGGCCAGCTCCCGTGCAAAATATTCCGGCCTGCCCTGATACTGCACCCGGGTGCGTGTGACCACCGGGTAGCCCGCGTTGGGCATCACTGCAAGCGGCAGCTCTGTCTCGCCAAGCTGCTGCACCAGCGCACGCATGGCACCGGGAGCAGAAACGCAGTTCAGGCCCACAGCATCCACTGCACCGCAAGCAGTCATGCTGCGCACAAGCTCTGCGCAGTGACGGCCCTCGCGGGTGTAGCCGTCCGGCAGCACTGCAAAGGACACCAGCACAAAGGCATCCGGCACGGCTTCTTTGATCTGCCGCGCGGCTTCGGCCACACCGGCATCGCTGCTCAGCGTCTCAAACAAAAAGTTCTTTGCACCCAATGCGGCAAACCGCTCGGCAAGGGCCGTATAGATCTGTGCCGCCGGGAGTGCCTCGGTGTCCGTGGCCGGGCCAAGATCGGCAAACACGGCAGCGCTGGTCTTTGCAGCGGCCTGTGCAGCCAGTTTCCAGCCTTCGTCCGCCATGGCCTCCCACATGGGATTCTGCGCTGCTGCCATGCGCGGCAGGCCAAAGGTGTTGGTCTTGATAGCATCGGCACCCGCTTCCAGATACGCGCGGTGCACGGTCAAAATGCCGTCCGGGTCCAGCAGGTTTGCCTGCTCACATTCCTGCCCGGGCTTTGCCTTATAATATGTGCCCATGCCGCCATCGAACAGCAGCGGGCGCTTTTTTAAAATTTCACGCACATCCTTCATGAGGGAGTTCTCCTTTTTCCTACAAAAACGCTTGGCTTTCAGTTTAATGCACAAATGCCGTCCGGTCAAGCGTTTTTTCACGGCGGCGCTTGCAGGAACGCAAAATTTGTGCTATCCTATGCATACTTTATAAAGTGGGGAGGTGTGTGCCATGCGCCATGCCGGAACGCAAACGCTTGAGACCGACCGGCTTTTCCTGCGCCAGCTTCTGCCCGAGGATGCCGAGCAGATGTATACGAACTGGGCATCCGACCCGGAAGTGACCCGCTTTCTGCGGTGGGAGCCGCACAAAAACGCGCTGGAGACCGTAGGTCTGCTGGCGGCATGGGCCACCCTTTACCCGAACCCGGACTACTACCAGTGGGCCATTGTGGAAAAGGCTTCCGGGCAGGTGTTTGGCAGCATCGGCATCTTCAATGCTCTGCTCGGTGACCCGGCGCAGAAAGCGCTCTGGCCGCAGCAGGACTGCACAGACGGCATCTGGGAAGTAGGCTACTGCATCGGGAAGCACTGGTGGAACCATGGTTTTGCAACCGAAGCTTTAAAAGCAGCAGTAACCTACTGGTTTGAGAATACAGACGGCGGCTGGCTCACCTGCTGCCACGCAAAAGAGAACCCTGCCAGCGGCCGGGTGATGGAAAAAGCAGGCTTTCTCTACCACCACGATGCCATTGATCATAAATTTGACGGCACACCGGTGGAGTGCAGAAGCTATCTGCTGACAAGAGAACGATATAACAGAAAGGACTTACCTTGAGCGAACTTTACGATATTTTGGTAGAAACACCCCCGACGAAGGTCATTCTGCTGGCGCTGGATCAGGGCCTGTGGGACTGCGAGCGCAGCCTTGCAGAGCTTTCCGCCCTGTGCGAAGCAAACCACATGGAAGCCGTGGCACAGGTGACCCAGAAGCGCCAGACCCCGGAGACCGGCATCGTGCTGGGCAGCGGCAAGCTGGAGGAAGCATCCCTTGCCGCCGAAACGCTGGGCGCGGAATGCGCCGTATTTGACGGTGAACTGACCGGCAGCCAGATCCGCAACATCTCCAATGCGCTGGGCGGACTGGAAGTGATCGACCGCACCATGCTGATTCTTGAAATTTTCCGCAGCCGCGCCGTCACCAACGAGGGCAAGCTGCAGACCGAACTGGCCCTTCTGCGCTACCGCCTGCCCCGTCTGCAGGGCATGGGCGAAGCGCTCAGCCGTCAGGGCGGCGGTGGCGGCGGCGGCGGTGGTGCACGCCGCGGTGCCGGTGAGACCAAGCTGGAACTGGACCGCCGTCATGTGCATGCCCGCATCGATGCGCTGGCTGAAAAGCTGGCCGAAATGGAAAAACGCCGGGGCGAGAGCCGCAAGGCCCGTGCCAAGACCGGGATGCCGGTGGTCAGCCTTGTAGGCTATACCAACGTGGGCAAATCCAGCCTGATGAATGCTCTGTGCGGCCCCAGCGTAGCCGAAGCGGACATGCTGTTCGCCACACTGGACCCCACCAGCCGCAAGCTGATACTGCCCAGCGGCATGGCGGTGCTGCTGGTGGACACGGTGGGCTTTGTGTCCCGCCTGCCCCACAATCTGGTGGAAGCCTTCAAGTCCACGCTGGAAGAAGCGGCATGGTCGGACGTGATCATCCGTGTGGCAGACGCAGGCGATGAGCAGCGGGAAGAGCAGCTGGCCGTCACGGACGAGGTTCTGGACGGGCTGGACTGTGCGGACATCCCCCGCCTGACCGTCTACAACAAGTGCGATAAGCCGGGTGCCATGAGCTTTGACCCGGACATCCTGCTCACCAGTGCCAAGACCGGCTACGGTCTGGACACCCTGCTGGCAAAGCTGGACGAGATGCTCAGCGACCGGGTGCACACCTTAAAGGTGCTGCTGCCCTACGATAAACTGGGCCTTGCCGCCCCCATGCGGGAGCGCGGCAGCGTGCAGGTGGAGGAATACCGGGAGGACGGGCTGTATCTGGAGGGCATCGTCAAGACGGAAGACCTGCACTACTTTGAAGGGTATCTGGTCTGATAGGCGTACACGATCTAAATCGCCTCCGCTGTGCTCCGGCTATCATCAGCGGAATAATATTTTGAGATAGAACAAGCCCGGAAAGTCTGCGGACTTTCCGGGCTTGCATTTTCACGGGCGGGGTCGCAGCCGAAAACAGCTGCTCTATGGGTCGAGTACATTGTCTGCCACTGCTTTTTTCAAAAAGAAAAAATCCCCAACAAACACAAAAACCCGCCTGGCAGCGGGCTTTTGTGTATAGAGGGGTGGGAAAGTATATAAAGTGGTGAATCTCAAATTCAAAGCGGCAGACGCTTTCTGTGCTGCGCTGCCTTGCATGATGTATTATACCCCTTTTTGTTTTCTTGTCAAACAAAATTTTCCGGTTTTGCTTTAAATTAAGTCTTTACTTTTTCGATAAAACTTTATATAATTAACGCAAAGCAAAGCAAAAGCAAAATTTTTTGGCTTTTGTATGTTTGCACCAACAATAAAACTTTACTTTCAAAAAATTTTATACAATCCAACATATTTTCAAAAAGGAGTATTCCCCATGGATGATCTGGATCGTAAGATTCTCTCCCTGCTGGCAAAGAACGCACGGATGCCGGTCAAGGAGATCGCCGAGCAGGTATCGCTGACCAGTCCTGCTGTTTCCAGCCGCATTCACAAGCTGGAAACGGATGGCATCATCAGCGGCTACACCGTCACCCTGAACCGCCCCGCTGACCGGATGTATGTGGATGCCCTCATCAGCCTTTCGGTAGCACCTTCCAAGCAGGATGCCTTTCTGGAGCTGCTGCAAAGCAGCAAGGAAGTGCTGCAGTGCTACCACGTCACGGGTGCATACACCTTCCTTGTCAAGGTGAGCTGCGGCAGCATGCCCCAGCTGGAACACCTGATCCTGCAGTTCCAGAAGCTGGGCACCACCAGCACCCAGATCATCCTTTCCACGCCGGTGAACCACGGCGAGCTGGATGCCCTTATGCTGTAACGCTGTTCATAAAATGGTTACGTTTGCGGTGCAATTCTGCCGGGGTGTTCTTTCGTATTATGGATAGCAGGCGCAAAACAGCACACAATAGCTTCAAAACCGCTGCGCCCGCTTTCACACGAAGATTTTCACACACGAAAGGACTTCATTTATGAAACGTATCATTGCTTCCCTGCTTGCCGGTCTGTGCCTGCTTGCTCTGGTGGGCTGCTCTGCCGGCAGCAAGGCCGACTCTTCCGCCCCGAAGGACTACTCCCAGATCATCCACGATGCCCGCACCGACGAGGACAACGAATACGATATGATCTTTACCAAAGGTGAGGACGGCAAATTCACCGCCATCGACGGCTACAGCGCCGAGTATGAGGCCGACCAGCTGAATGACGAGCTGAAAGACATCGTGTTCCCCCTGCTGGGCCTTGAGGACGGCAGCTACGAGAGCTTTGCTGCCTCTGTTTCCTCCATGATGGTGCGCAGCTACGCCATTGCCATCGTAAAGCCCGCCGAGGGCAAGACCGATGCCGTGAAAGCCGCACTGGAAGCCTATGTGCAGAGTGAGCAGCAGTCCATGGAGCACTACCTTGAGGATCAGTATCTGGTCGCCAAGGCGGCCACCGTCACCGTAGCTCCCACCGGTGAGGTGGTTCTGGTGTGCGCCGAGGATCACGACACCATTCTTTCCAACATCGAGAAAGCCCTTGCCGCATAATTTTCGCCCTGCCGAAGCCGCATCCTGCCGGGATGCGGTTTCTTTTTGTGTGCAGATATGCTATACTGTTCCCGTGAACTTGCACTGAAATACAGGAGTATTTATGTATAAAGCGACTATCGTGATCCCGAATATCAACGGCAAGGGCTGGCTGAAGGATTCTATCGAGTCGGTCTATGCCCAGACCGAACAGAACTTCCGGCTCATTGTGGTGGACAACGGTTCCACCGACGAAAGCCTTGAGCAGGCCCGCAGCTATTGCAGCCGCGAAAATTTCACCCTCATCGAAAACGGCACCAATACCGGCTTTTCCCATGCAGTGAATCAGGGCATTGCGCTGGCGGACAGTGAATATGTGGTGCTGTTCAACAACGATGCCTTTGCCGAACCCCAGTGGCTGGAAGAGCTGATCCGCACCGCTGAGACCGACCCGAAAATCTTTGCAGTGCAGAGCCTGATGATCCGACACTTTGACCGGGAGCTGGCCGACGACGCGGGCGATTATGTCACCTGGATGGGCTTTGCCTGCAAGACCGGCGATGGCCGCCGCGCAAGCCGCTACACCCGGCAAAAGCGCATCTTCTCGGCCTGCGGCGGTGCGGCGCTCTACCGCAAGAGCATTCTGGACGAGATCGGCAATTTTGACGAGAACTTCTTTGCCTACTTTGAGGATGTGGACCTGAGCTGGCGCGCCAACAATGCAGGCTATAAAAACCTGCTCTGCCCCACCGCCAAGTGCTACCACATCTGCGGTGCCAGCACCGGCGCGGTGAAGTACAACGCCTTCAAAAGCCAGCAGAGCGGCCGCAACAGCATCCTGCTGCCGCTCAAGAACGAACCGCTGCTGATGCTGATTTTAAACTTCATCCCGCTGGCCGTGGGCTACCTGCTCAAGTGCTACAAGTTCCACAAACAGGGCTTTGGCGAGGCATGGGACAAGGGGATGCACGAAGCCTTTGCCCTGCTGAAAAGCGGCAGGCTGGGCAAGCGGCCTTTCCGCCTGAAGGATCTGCCCAACTACATCCTGATGGAGCTGTGGATGATCTGGAACATGGTGCCGTACCTGTGGTACCGGCTGGTGATCGTAAAATTTGACCTCAAATAAAAAATACCGGATACGAAGCATCTGCCTTGTATCCGGTATTTTTGTTTTGTATTATGCCGCCGGGCTGGCTGTGCTTTCGTCCGCCTGTGCCTCGGTGCTGTCGGCGGGCTGTTCCTCCGCCTGTGTATCCACGCCTTCGTCTGCAGCGGTGCTGTCTGCCTCAGCCGAAGCAGAATCCGAACCGGCTGCTGCAAGAATGGCATCCTGCACATCGCTTTCTGCCATGGGTTCCGGCACATTCGCGGCCGGTGTGCTTTCCGTGCTCTCGGCCTTGGTCTCGCTCTCGGTCAGGCCGGTGAGATACCAGCTGCCGCTCTGGCGCTCGAACAGATAATCCATGTACTTGGTGGGCGTATCCGAAGAAACATTGATGATGCTGTCGTCCGTGCTGGTGGTGGGGATATAGCCCACGGTCACATGCAGCTTGCCGCTGCGCTTGAACAGCTTGGTGACTACAGCGCGGTAGTAGCCCACCGTGCCGGTGACCGGGATCTTATAGCACTGGGTGGCATCGTCAAACTCGATGGTCATATCCTCCATCTCAAAGCTGCGGTGGGTCAGCTTGAAGCCGGGGCCAAGCAGCTTTGCAAGGTAGGCATCCACATCCAGCGAGGGCAGCAGCAGCTGTTCGGTGTCGGGGTCGGTATTGTAGTTGTCAAAGCCGCCCTGCGTTTCCTGAATATTATAGATGCAGCCCCACACCGCAGCTTCGCGCAGAGTCAGGTCGTCGATGTTCTCAATGCCGTCAAATGGCATGGGGTCAAACAGCACAAGCCCTTCCAGCTTATCTTCATATTCCTGCTTTTGGGCGGTATCATCGAACAGGTTCGCCACCGCGCCCACACCGGCCCGCAGCACGGTAACAAAGCCCACGATCACCAGAATGGCAACCAGAAGGCCCAGTGCCTGCCGCCCGCGGCGGCGCTGCATCCGGGCATGTTCTTCAGGGGTAATATAATGTTTCATAGTTGTTTTATCTCCCAGGGTTCTCAAATGCTACAGTGTCCAGTATACCACATACCGGCCCATTGTGCAAAACTATGCCCGTGGTTTTTTTGTGAAAAGCGCATTCCTTATTCCCATGTCTTCCACACATCGGGCTGGTAGCCCACGGTGGCCTTGCGGCCATTGCGTACAATGGGCGTTAAAAACAGCTGCTGGTTCTCAAACAGCTTGTCCTCCTTCTGCCAGTCCACCAGTGCGTCCAGAAGTGCAAGGGTCTGCTTGTCCTTCGCATTGGGGTCCACCAGCTTTTCCCAGCCGCCAAGAGCGCGGGCCACGTTCTCGAACTCGCCGCGGCTCATCTCTTTTTCCTTGAGGTCGATCATCTGGAACTTGATGCCGCGCTCCTTGAAATAGCGCTGGGCCTTTTTGGTATCAAAGCACTTGCTTGTGCCAAAGATCTGAATATTCATGGTCTGTACCCTCCTGAATTTTTATTGTACCACATCCTGTGCCCTCTGCATAGGCATAATTCGCAGCCGGATGGGCCATACTGCCCGCAGGGCATTATCAGAAGGAGGTTTTTCTATGAACGCATATGTTGACCCTGATCTGTGCATTGGCTGCACCCAGTGCGCCGGGCTTTGCCCCGCCGTGTTCCAGATGGAAGGCACGCTGGCCGTGGCCCAGCCCGGGCCGATCCCACCGGAGGAGGTGCCGCAGGCTGTGGACGCAGCCAACGCCTGCCCGGTAAGCGCGATCCGGATCGAGGAGTAAGAGGGAAGGCCGTCAACCATGTTGGCGGCTTTCTCTCTTTTTTACGCAAAAATCCCCCGCTGGGCACGGTTTTGTGGTATAATGCAGAATGTGTAATAATGCAATGGAGGAACACGACTATGCGTTTACTGGTCATTGACGGCAACAGCATTGCCAACCGTGCTTTTTTTGGCATCAAGCTGCTGACCACCAAGGACGGACGATACACCAACGCCATCTATGGCTTTCTGAATATCCTGCTCTCCCTGCTTAAGGAGTGCGAACCCGACGAGGTGGCTGTTGCCTTTGACCTGAAGGCTCCCACCTTCCGCCACAAAATGTACGATGGCTACAAGGCCACCCGCCATGGCATGCCCGAAGAGCTGGCCCAGCAGATGCCGGTGCTCAAGGAACTTCTGGCAGACCTCGGCTACCGCACCGTCACCGCCGAAGGCTGGGAAGCGGATGATATTCTTGGCACGCTGGCCGCTGCCTGCGCCGCCCGAAAGGACGACTGCTTCCTTGCTACGGGAGACCGGGACAGCCTGCAGCTGGTCAGTGACACCACCACTGTGCTGCTTGCCGCCACTGTCATGGGACGCAGCAAGACGGTGACGATGGACGTGGACGCCATTCAGGAAAAATACGGCATCCAGCCCAGACAGCTCATTGAGGTGAAGAGCCTGATGGGCGATGCTTCGGATAATATTCCGGGCGTGAAAGGCATTGGTGAAAAGACCGCCCTGACCCTTGTGCAGAACTTTGGCACGCTGGAAGGCGTGTACGAGCACATCGACGATAAGCTCATCAAGCCCAAACAGCGGGAACATTTGCTGGAATGCCGCGAGATGGCCCAGCTGAGCCACACCCTTGGCACCATCCGCACCGATGCACCCATCGACACGGCCGAGGGCACCTATACCGTGGGCGAGGGCAACAAAGCCGAGGCCGTGCGCCTTTTGCAGGAATTGGAGATCCACTCTCTGATCCCGCGCTTTGGGCTGGACGGCATTGCACCTGCCGCCCCGGAAGAAGAGAACGGCATCGAGCTGGCTGAAGCAGAGCTGGAAGCTCTGCCGCTGGCTCCTTCCGGCACCTATCTGGTGGCATCGCGCCCGGCCGTGATGGGCAAGCAGGGCACCCGCAACGTGGTGCTGCAGCCGGAGAGCTGGTACGCCGTGCAGGACTGCACCGTTTACCCGCTGGAGGATGCAGACCTTGTGCGCCTGCTGGACAACGCAGACGTAACGCTGGAAGTGTTCAATGCAGCGCCCCTCTATGCCAAGGCCATGGCCGCAGGCGGCTGGGGCAGCAGCATCGTGTGGGATGGCAAGCTTGCCGCCTACCTGCTGGACGCTTCTGCTTCCAAGTATCAGATCAGCGAGCTGACCGCCAGCTACCGCGCCGCTGCTGCCTTTACCTGTGCCGATTACCCGGATGCAGGCCGCCTTGCAGACCTGTTCTGCAAGATGAAGGCCGAGATCACCGCCTGCGGTGAAGACAGCCTTTACAATGAGATCGAGTTCCCGCTGGCACAGGTGCTGGCCGATATGACCCGCACCGGTGTGCTGGTGGACAAAGATGGCATCGAGCAGTTCGGCGTAAAGCTGCGCACCGAGCTGGAGCAGGTGCTCACCCGCATCCACATGGAGACCGGCAGCGCCAGCTTCAACCCCAACAGCCCCAAGCAGTTGGGCGAAATGCTGTTTGACACCATGGGCCTGCCCCACGGCAAAAAGACCCAGCGCGGCTGGTCCACGGATGCCGAAACACTGGAAAGCCTGCGGGATTACCCGCTGGTGGAGGACATTCTGCAGTACCGCGCCTACCAGAAGCTGAACTCCACCTACGTGGAGGGCCTTTTGAAGGTGATTGGCGAGGACGGCCGCATCCACTCCACCTTCAACCAGACCGAGGCCCGCACCGGACGGCTCTCCTCTGACAACCCCAACCTGCAGAACATCCCCATCCGCACCGAGCTGGGCAGCCAGCTGCGCGCCTACTTTATTGCAAAGCCGGGCTGTGTGCTGGTGGATGCCGACTACAGCCAGATCGAGCTGCGCATTCTGGCCCACATTACCGGCGATGAGCACATGCAGCAGGCATTTTTGAACGGCGAGGACATCCACCGCAGCACCGCCGCAAAAATTTACGGCATCCCGCAGGAAGAAGTCACCTCCCGGCTGCGCTCTTCTGCCAAGGCCATCAACTTTGGCATCATGTACGGCAAAGGCGCTTACAGCCTTGCCAAGGACATCGGCGTGAGTGTGAAGGAGGCAGATGCCTTCCTCAAGAACTATCTGGCCGCGTTCCCCAAGGTGAGCGGCTACATGGATAAGACCATCGCGGATGCCAAGGCCTGCGGCTATGTTTCCACCCTGTTCGGCCGCCGCCGTGCTCTGCCGGAGCTGGCAAGCAGCAACTTCAATGTGCGTTCCAGCGGCGAACGCATGGCCCGCAACACCCCCATTCAGGGCACTGCGGCCGACGTGATCAAGCTGGCCATGGTGCGGGTATGGAAGCGGCTGCGGAACGAAAAGATGGAAAGCCGCCTGATCCTGACCGTCCACGATGAACTGATCGTGGAGGCACCGCAGGCTGAAGCCGAAAAGGCTGCGCAGATCCTGCGGGAGGAAATGGAAGGCTGCGTGCAGTATGCCGTGCCCCTGAGCACCGATGTGCACGCAGGCAAAAACTGGCTGGAGGCCCACTAAAACATGATTATTTTGGGAATTGAATCCACCTGCGACGAGACCGCCGCAGCTCTGGTGGAGGACGGCCGGCACCTGCTGAGCAACGTCATTTCCACCAGCGTAAAAGAACAGGCTCTTTACGGCGGCGTTGTTCCGGAGATCGCCAGCCGCCGCCACTGCGAATTTATCAGTGCTACGGTCAAAAAAGCCCTGCTGGATGCAGGCAAGACCATCGACGATGTGGATGCCGTGGCCGTCACCTTTGCGCCGGGCCTGATCGGTGCAGTGCTGGTGGGCGTGAATTTTGCCAAGGGTCTGGCCTACTCGGCGGGTAAGCCTTTGGTGCCGGTGCACCACCTGCGCGGACACATTGCCGCGCTGTACCTCACCCACCCGGAGCTGAAGCCGCCCTTCCTCTGCCTTGTGGCATCCGGCGGCCACAGCCACATTGTGGAGGTGCAGGACTACACCCACTACCACATCCTCGGCCACACGGTGGATGATGCCGCCGGTGAAGCCTTTGACAAAGTGGCCCGCACGCTGGGTCTGCCCTACCCCGGCGGCCCCAGCGTGGCCAATGCCGCCAAGACCGGCAACCCCAAGGCCTATCGCCTGCCGGTGCCCCATGTGGACGGCAAGTACAACGTAAGCTTTTCCGGCCTGAAAACCGCCGTGCTCAATGAGGTGAACAAGGCCCAGATGAAGGGCGAAGAAGTGAATGTGCCCGACCTTGCCGCCAGCTTTCAGGACCGCATTGCGGGCATTCTGGCCGAAAAGCTGCTGCTGGCCGCAGCGGACACCGGCGCAAAGCAGGTGTGTCTGGCAGGCGGCGTTGCCGCCAACGGACGGCTGCGCCAGCTGGTAAACGACGGTGCCCAGAAGCTGGGTGCAAAAGTTTATCTGCCGGAGCTGAAATTCTGCGGTGACAACGGCGCTATGATCGCGGCGCAGGGGTATTACCAGTACATTGCAGGCCACACAGCGGGCCTTGAACTGAACGGTCTGCCCACTTTACCCATCGACTACGAATAAGCAGTAAAAAAAGACCTGCCTTTCCGGGATCTCCGGAAGGACAGGTCTTTTTCTTATGCAAAATATTCCTGCGCACGCTTTGCAGCGTTGTTGATGCAGGCCCGCAGCTCGTCCAGCGTATCAAACTTTTTGCTGGGGCTGAGGTAGGCGTGGAACTCCACCACCGGGTCGGTGCCGTAGAGGTCGCCGGAAAAGCCCGGGATAAAGGTCTCGCAGGTCACCTTGGTGGCATCATCATTGACGGTAGGGCGGCTGCCAAGGCCGGTGGCCGAAGGATACCACACCCCGCCAATGTGGGTGCGGGTGATATAAATGCCGCTGCGGGGCAGCTGAAAGCCCTCGGGATACAGCTGGTTGATGGTGGGCACCCCCAGCGTGTGGCCCAGACCTGCACCGTGCTGCACCTCAAACCGGATGGCGTAGGGCATCCCCAGCATGGCGTTTGCTGCCGGGATGTCGCCGCCTTCCAGCGCGGTGCGGATGCGGGTGGAAGACACCGGCTTTTCCTCAAACTGCGCCATGGGCACCACGATCACCTCCACGCCCAACGGAGCGCAGAGGGTGCGCAGCAGCTCCGGGTTGCCGGCCGCTTTGGCACCAAAGGTAAAGTTTTCGCCGCAGACCAGCGCACGGGCATTGCAGTCCCGCACGATGCCCAGCACGAACTGCTCCGGGGTCAGGCCCTTGATCTCCTCAAAGTCCGGCGTGAGGTAATACTCCACGCCAAGGCTTGCGATCAGAGCATGCTTATCCGCTGTGGAAAGCAGGCGCTTGCCCTTCATCTTATTCACCATCGGCAGCTTGAAGGTAAACACCGCCGGGGCGGCATCGTGTTCTTTGGCCCACTGCACGGCGCTTTCGATCACCGCACGGTGGCCGATGTGGATGCCGTCAAAAAAGCCCATTGCCACTGCGGTGCCTTTTTCCGGCTGCGCCAGCGGCAGCGGTGCAAATTGTGAAATGATCTGCATGGGTTTTGTTTCCTTTTTCAATTACGTTCTACGAACAGTTTTTCCACCCGCAGCACACCCTGTACGATATTGGCAAGGCCCAAAAACTGTCCGGCGGCATTGCGCACCCGGTAGCGGCCATCTGCTGCCGGATACCGGCTGGTGGGGCAGCCGTTGTACAAATGCTGTTCCACCCAAGGCTCCACCACCAGCAGCGGTAGGCTTTCAAACACGCTCTCCACCGGCAGCATCAGCGCTTCCAGTGCGTCCATGCCCTGCTCTTTTGCGGCAAGAATTTCCTCCAGCGTGTGAGCATCGGCTTCGGTGTACACGCCCGCCGAGGTGCGGCGCAGTGCGCTCATGGTGCCCTTCTGGCCCATGGCGGCGGCAATGTCTTCCAGCAATGTGCGGATATAGGTGCCCTTGGAGCACGTTACATCCAGCACATACTCATTTTCGGCAGGGCTGCCGCCGTAGGTGATGCTGCAAATTTCAATGGGGCGCGCCTTGCGCTCCACGGTCACGCCCTCACGGGCCAGCTTATACAGCGGCTGACCGTTCAGCTTGATGGCCGAGTACATGGGCGGCACCTGCATCTGCGGGCCGATGAACTGCGGCAGCACAGCCAGCAGTTCCCCTTCGCCCGCCGTGACCGGAGCCGTTTCCAGCACAGTGCCGGTCACATCACCGGTGTCGGTGCGCGCGCCCAGTTTTAAAACCGCACGGTAGCTTTTATCGTGGTTCAGCTGCAGGTCCACTGCCTTGCTGGCACCGCCGCAGAACACCGGCAGCACGCCGGTGGCCATGGGGTCCAGCGTGCCGCTGTGGCCCAGCTTGCGGGTGCCCAGCACGCCGCGCAGCTTTGCCACCACATCAAAGCTGGTCCAGTCCATGGGCTTGTCAACGATCAGGATGCCCTGCATTTATGCTTCCTCCTGCGGTGCGTCCAGCTCGGCTTCCACCTCTGCCAGAATTGCATTTTTTGCGTTTTCCAGATTGCCCAGCAGCTCACAGCCTGCAGCGCGGCTGTGACCGCCTCCGCCCAGACGCCGGGCGATGGCGCAGGCGTCCACGCCCTTTGCGGTGCGCACGCTGATGCGGTAGCTGCCGCCGGGCTGCTGCCGCAGAGTCAGGCCCACCTTTACGCCCTCAATGCTCACAGGCAGGCTGGTCAGTTCTTCCAGATCGGCCGGGTCCACCCCGCTCTGCTCGATCTCGTCCCGGGTGAGGTAGATGAGCGCGCACCGGCCATCCAGATAGTATTCCAGATGGTTGCGGGCAATGCGCTCGGCCTCCATGCGCTCACGGGGCTTGGTATCGAACAGCAGGGTGTTCAGCTCTTCCACATGACAGCCCGCCTCAATGAGCTTTGCCGCCACGATGTGGGTGTTTGCCGTGGTGGAAGAGAACCGGAAGCAGCCGGTGTCGGTTGCAAGGCCGGTGTAAAGGCAGTCTGCAATGTGCGGCGTAATGGCAACGCCCATGGCGTTGATCACCTCGTACAGCAGCTCTGCCGCCGCTGCGGCGCTGCCATTGAGCAGGGTGAAGTCGGCATAGCCGCTGTTGCCTGCGTGGTGGTCGATGCACAGGTCCACATGGCGCGAGAACTGCGTCATACCGTTGTTTTCTCCAAACAGCTGCACGCTGGCGACATCCACCGCTACCACCGTCTGCGGCTCAAACTCACCTTTGAACATATGTGCGTTGGTAAACGCATACCGGTTGGGAATGGCATCGGAGCAAAGTACTGCCACGTTTTTATCCAGTGCTTTCAGTGCACAATACAGCGCGCTGCCGCAGCCAATGGTATCGCCATCCGGGTTTTTGTGACACAGAATCAAAATGTTGTCCGCCGTCATCAGGCGCTGGGCCATCTGCTGCACATTCAACTGTTCTGTCATTCCATGATCCATCCTTTCCGCAGGCGGAATTATTCTTCGGTCTCCTCCGGTGCGCTGGCTTCGGTGTCAGCGTCGCCGTTCACGTTCAGCGTGCGGAGCAGCTCGTTGATGTGGGCTGCATAGGCGGCACCGTCATCCTCTACGAAGATGAAGCGGGGAGCCTTGCGGATGTGCATTTTCTTGCTCACTTCAGTGCGCACATGGCCTGCCGCGCGGTTCAGTGCCTCGATGGCGGGCTTTGGGCCGTCCTCGCGGCCCATCACGCTCACATACACCTTGGCCACATCCAGATCAGGGGTCACATCCAGACGGGTGACGGTGAGCAGGCCGCCCTCCAGACGCGGGTCCTTCAGCCTGCCGATGATGGCAATGATCTCGCGCTTCATATCCTGCGCCAGACGGCCCATATTCTTCTGAGACATAGTATTTCTCCCTATAAAAGAAAACCCTCTCAGCCTCGCTTCGCTCGGCAGCTCTCCCGAGGGACGAGCTTTTTGCGTGGATACGGCAAACGTTCCGTTTCTCTGCAAACCTCCCACCTCGGGGGAGGTGGCATTGCGCCAGCAATGACGGAGAGGGATATTTCAGATCTTAATCGCGGTACTCTTCCATCTTGAAGGCTTCGTACACGTCGCCTTCCTTAACGTCGGCAAACTTTGCCAGAGTAACGCCGCACTCGTAGCCCTCGGCCACTTCCTTGGCGTCATCCTTGAAACGCTTCAGGGATGCGATCTCGTCCTCGGCAATGACGATGCCGTCACGGACCACACGGACCTGGCTGTCGCGGGTGATCTTGCCGCTGGTCACGCGGCAGCCTGCAACGGTGCCCACATTGGAGATCTTGTACACCTGACGGACCTGCAGCTCGCCCAGAGACACCTCGCGGAACTTGGGAGCCAGCATGCCCTTCATAGCGTCGGTGACATCGTTGATGGCATCATAGATGACGCGGTACATACGCATTTCCACCTTGGTGGCAGCAGCTTCTTCCTTGGCCACATTGTCCGGGCGGACGTTGAAGCCGATGATGATGGCGTTGGAGGCATCGGCCAGATCCACGTCGGACTTGCTGATGGCACCGACACCGGCATGGATGACACGCACGCGCACCTCTTCGTTGGAGATCTTCTCCAGACTCTGCTTCACAGCCTCGGCAGAACCCTGCACGTCGGCCTTGACCACGATGGCCAGTTCCTTCATGTCGTTCTGTGCCATCTGGCTGAACAGGTTATCCAGCGTGACCTTCTGGAAGGAGGAGAACTGCTTTTCCTTGGCGGCAGCAACGCGCTGTTCGGCCAGCTCACGGGCCAGACGTTCGTCCTCAACAGCCTCGAACAGGTCGCCTGCTTCCGGCACTGCGGTCAGGCCGGTGATCTCCACAGGGGTAGAGGGGCCGGCATCGCTCAGCAGCTGGCCCTTGTCGCTGCGCATGGTGCGCACGCGGCCCACAGCGGTACCGGCAATGATCACATCGCCGGAGTGCAGGGTGCCGTTCTGCACCAGAATGGTGGCAATGGGGCCCTGGCCCTTGTCCAGACGGGCCTCGACGACCGCGCCCTTGGCGCGGCG
>NZ_JBBMEP010000028.1:0-23002 GCF_040096475.1 Faecalibacterium faecis
GGAAAACAGTCGGCATAAGCATAAATCATTCCTCCAATCCCGGCGTTCGGGTCGGGGCAAAAAATCTGAAGCGTCCATTCAGAAGGGCTTTCCGGGGAGCCTAGCGGCTCTCCTTTTGCCCTTCCTCCTGAGCACGCCACTGTTATAGCACCGTTCATTAGCAGTGTCAATAGAAGAGTGCTAAAATTCATAAAAGAATAATACTTTTATAAAATCCTATGCAATCTTTTCGAAATTCAGTCGCATCATCGTGTTTTTATCATTTCTGCCGGTACATCGGCGTAGACAGATATTTCATGCCGTTGTCCGGGACGATGACCACGATGTTCTTTCCTTGATTCTCCGGTCTGCGGCCCACCTGCACCGCTGCGTGCAAAGCCGCTGCTGCCGATGTGCCCAGAAACAGTCCTTCCGCCCGCAGCACCTCATGGGCCGTTTCGTAGGCTTCCTCGGTGCGGACATTGATGCACGCATCGCTCCAGTCTGGCCGCAGATAGTCGGAAAGTGCGCTTTCCGGCACATCATACGCCGGCAAAACGCCATCTATGATCTGCGCATCCGGGTGCTCCGGGGTCAGGCGGGAGTCCGGATGGGGCTGCACCAGAACCACTTGCAGATTCGGGTTGCGGCTGCGCAGATAACTTGCTGTGCCAAAACCCGTGCCGCCGGTGCCCGCCATGCAGACCAGAATATCCACATGGCCTTCTGTATCATTCATTTCAACTCTTTGATTTCCGGGATGGATGCCGCTGCACCTTTGCGCTGCACGGCAATTCCGGCTGCTTTGGTAGCAAGCCGCATGGCGTCCTCTACTGAACTGCCGCTGCAAAGGCCCGCCAGAAAATAGCCGCTGTAAGTGTCCCCGGCAGCTGTAGTATCCACGGCCTGCACCTTTTCGCAGGGGACAAACAGCCGCCGCTCTGCATCCAGATAGTAGCTGCCCGCACTCCCGGCTGTCAGAAGCAGACGGGTCTGCGGGTATTTTTCGTGCAGCAGGGTCAAAACAGCGTCCGCTTCAAAGGTCTCGGTTCCGGCAAGGGCGCAGGCTTCCACCTCGTTGACACAGAGCACATCCACCAGTTCCATCGGGTAGGTCAAGATGCCGACATCGTAGGGTGCGGCATTGAAGAAAATGGAAAGCCCCTTTTTCTGTGCGGCCTGCATCAGGTACGGCAGATTGGAGATCTCATTTTGCAGCACCAGCCAGTCGCCTGGCGAAAAGGCTTTCAGCGTGTGGTCGATCTGCTCTGTGGTGATCTCCTGATTGGCACCGCCGTAGATCAGGATACAGTTTTCGCCGCGGCATACCTCAATGATGGCGTGGCCGGTGGCAGCAGCATCGTCCTTTATCAGATAATCTGTATGAATACCATTTTGTTTCAGGTAATCCACAAATGGTTGTCCATCTGCGCCGACACGACCCGCATGGTATACTGACAATCCAGCTCGTGCAAAGGCGATAGACTGGTTTGCGCCTTTCCCTCCAAAGCCCCGCTGCATGGACTTGGCTGCAAGGGTCTCTTTGGGCGCGAGAAAGTGCTCGACCTCATAGGTATAATCGTAGTTGAGGGAACCAAACGAAAGGATTTTCATGGTATATCTTTTTTACTCCATTCTCTGAATCACCGCACCCAGCCATCGGCACAGGGTATCGCCTGCCTGATTTGCGATCTCCAGCACGCGGGCGTGGCTATGCTTGACCGTCTGGATGCCGGTGGCCATGTTAGTGATGCAGCTGACGGCCAGTACCTTCATGCCCATGTAGTTGCAGACCATGGTTTCCGGCACGGTGCTCATGCCCACGGCATCGGCTCCCATCCCCGCAAAGGCGCGAATTTCAGCCGCCGTTTCATAGCAAGGACCCATAAAGCCCATGTAAACGCCCTCCTTGTAGGCAATGCCCAGTTTATCGGCGGTCTGCTTGGCAAGGTTCCGCAGTTCCAGACTATAAGGTTCGGTCATGTCCGGGAAGCGGGGGCCGAAGCGCTCATCGTTGGGGCCAATGATGGGGTTCGTGCCCATCATGTTGATGAAGTCGGTAATGAGCATCAGGGTGCCCGGCGCAAACTCCCGGTTGATGCCGCCGCAGGCGTTGGTCAACACCACCTTTTCCACGTCCAACAGCTTGAACACATAGAACGGGTAGCAGACTTCCTTCATGGAGTAGCCCTCATAGAAATGGAAGCGGCCTTCCATGGCGTAGACTTCCGTGTCCCCCAGCTTGCCAGCCAACAATGCGCCTTTGTGTCCTGCCACCGTGGATACCGGGAAGTTGGGGATATCCTTGTAGGACAGTTCTTCCGTGTCCGTAAAGTCCGCGGTCAGCTTGCCAAGGCCGGAGCCCAGCACCACCGCGATCTTCGGGCGCTTTTTCGTGTGCGTCTTGATATATTCCGCACTTTCCAGTGCCTTTTCATAAAGATGTTCCATACCGTTCTCTCCTTTTTTCCAAAAAATTCGATATACTCTCTGGGTTCAGTATATCGGATTTTTCAGGCCGTTGCAAGACGCCCTTCATCGAGTCTTATTAAAAACCAAGGAGCAGATACTTCACATCACGAGTGTGTTGTATCTGCTCCTTGGTTCTCCGAATGTCTTATCTCTGGCCGATGTTCCACCGAAACAGCTCATATCCTTCCCGGATATCCTCCGGCAGACGTTTCAAAGTCTCGTCCCGCAGTTCCTGCGGCATCCCGTAAAAAGCTTCGGCAATGCCGCCGGTGATGCAGGCAAGGGTGTCGCTGTCGCCGCCCAGAGAAACTGCATTGCGAAGTGCATCCTCAAAACTGACGCTTTCCAGAAAAGCAATGATGGCTTCCGGCACAGTTTCCTGACAGGTCTCCACATGATGATAAGTCGGCCGAATTTCATCGCAGGTACGGTTCAGGTCATAACCGAAGGTCTGCTCCACATATTGTTTGATTTCCGGCTTGCTGTGGCCGGTACGGGCCAGAAAAATTGCTGCCGCCGTGGCCTGCGCGCCTTTGATGCCCTCCGGGTGGTTGTGGGTGACTTCAGCGGTCACTTTTGCCATTTCCAGCGTTTTGTCCAGCGTATCGAACAGCCAGCCCGCTGCCGACACCCGCATAGCCGAGCCGTTGCCGAAACTACCATAGGGCTTCGGATTTTCTGCGTGCAGCCACCGGCGGAACATCCCGCCGTAACCGGCATGAGGGTATTTTTCTCCCCAATATTGCATCTCGCTCTTTGTTTCTTCAAATGTTCTCTCCGGGATGCCCTTACCTGCAATCAATCCCCGTGCCGCCGCAACGGTCATGACGGTATCATCGGTGAAGTGCGATTTCTCGCTCAGCAGCGGAAAATCCTTGTGCTTGTAATTGTTGTGGTCAAATTCATAGGGACTGCCCACGATGTCACCCAAAATTGCTCCTAACATGGCTGTTTCCTCCCTTACCTATGATGCCGCTTCTGGAAATCAGCTTCGATCTGCTCTTTCCACTCCGCACCGATGGACGCGCAGCAGGGTGCCTCCCGCATCCGGGAAACCGTCTCGCTGACAACGTGGTAGTTGACCGCCACGCCCTGTGCGTCATTCTCAAACCGCACAGCCCGGTCGGACGAGATGCCGAAGCGGGCAGCTTCCTTCACAGCGTCCATGTTGGCACCGAGGAACAGGAACTCCCAGCCGTATTGCTCTTTTTCCCGCTCGATCATCCGGCGGATCTTCTCATAGCCAAACCGCTTGCTGGCGTTTTCCAAGCCGTCCGTGGTAATAACAAAGATGACCTTTTCGGCGCGCTCACTCTCCGGCAGATGGCGCTGAATGTTCGCCATCTTCTCCACGCTGTAGCCAATGGCGTCCAGTAGCGCCGTACAGCCCCGGACGTAATAGTCCTTTTCGGTCAGCGGTGCAACAGCCTTCAGTGGGAAACGGTCGTGCAGCAGCTGCACCTCATGGTCGAACAGGATCGTGGTCACGTTGGCCTCGCCCTCCTGCTCCTTCTGCCGGGTCAGCATAGCATTGAACCCGCCGATGGTGTCCTGCTCCAGCCCGCCCATGGAACCGCTGCGGTCCAGAATGAAAACAAGCTCGGTAAGATTTTTCTTCATAATAAATGCCCTCCGTTTTGTGGTGTATCGCTTTCGTTGGCAAAAGGATACCACAAACCGGAGGGCAAAAGGTCAACGGGCAGGCGACAAATTACGCTCCCAGCTGTTCCTGATCGTATTCAAACAGCAGCGTATTGACCTGATTGATGTTATAGATTTTGTGTTCCAGGCAATACCGCACGATCCAGTCCCGCTTGGAGCCATCCGAAAAGGCATAGCCCGCACTCTTGAGCAGGTCGATGGTTTCATCTTCAGACAGGTGCAGGCCCACCGCAAAGGCCAGCACGGTTTTCTTTTTGGGGTTGTACTCGCGGTTGCACTGAATTTTGGAGAAATGCTGCCGGGAGATGTTGGACTGCTTGTACACGGTGGAGTCTTTCAGCCCCCGCTCGTCAATGAGCCGCAGCAGCCGGGTGGTGAAGCTCTCGCCCAGATTGTCCATCAGGCTTTCCAGACTGCGGGCTGTCCTGGGTGCCGCGGCGGGTGCCGGAACTGCCCCCAGCATTGGCAGTGCGGTATCTTCTTCCAGCTGCTTCCGCCGCTCTGCCAATTCCCTGCGCCGACGGCCAAATCCGTAGCTTTCATCGTTCTGTGCTACATAGTGGTCGTCAATGTACTCTTCCACCGAGGCGAACAGCTTCCGGCTCACGGCCAGCGAGCCCCGGTCGTAAAGCACCAGATACACGGTAAGGTCGTGCTCCATAACGTACTGCGTGATGGTGTCCACCGCAATGCGGAAGGCCTGTTCTTTGGGGTAGCCATAGTTTCCGCTGGACAGCAACGGGAAAGCCACGCTTTCGCAGTGGTACTCTGCGGCTAATTCCAATGCGGAGTGGTATGCACCGGCTAATTGTTCAGCTTCGCCGAACCCGCCGCCGTGCCACGCCGGGCAGACTGCATGGAAAACGTACTTTGCCGACAGCCCGAATGCCGGAGTACACACGGCTCTGCCCAAATCGCAGCGTCCGATGGCTTCGCAGGCGGCGGTCAGCTCCTGCTCCCCTGCCGCCTGATAGATGGCACGGCTGGTGCCGCTGCCCTGCAAAAGGTTCCGGTTGGCCGGGTTGACAATGGCATCCGCCGCCACTTTGGTGATGTCATTGCGGATCATCAGAAACGGCATGGTGGTTCCTCCCTCACATGGTTTTCTTCATCCTATCACATCCGGCGGGGCGGTGCAAGGGGTGCTCTTGTTTCCTGTCCGTGCAGCTATTATAATAATAGATACCGAAAGAAGGTGAGCTTCCTGCACGACATCTGGAATCCATGGCACGGCTGCGTCAAGTGCAGCGAGGGCTGCCAGAACTGCTACATGTATTTTCTCGACCGGATGCGGGACCAGAACGGAGCCGAGATCTACAAAACGAAAAGCGGCTTTTCCTACCCGCTCCAGAAAGACCGCACCGGACACTACAAAATCCAGAGTGGTGAGCAGATCCGGGTCTGCATGACCTCGGATTTCTTCTTGGAAGAAGCCGACCCGTGGCGGGCTGAGGCGTGGGACATCATGCGCCAACGCAGCGATGTGGTGTTTTTTCTGCTCACCAAACGGCCGCAGCGGGTACGGGAGTGCCTGCCGCCGGACTGGGGCAGCGGTTGGGACAACATCTTTTTCAACGTCACCTGTGAAAATCAGCGCCGCGCCGATGAGCGCATTCCCATCCTGTTTGACCTGCCCTTCAAGCACAAGGGCATTATGTGCGCGCCCTTCATCGGACCAGTAAGCATCCGGCAGTACCTTACCGCCGGGCAGATCGAGCAGGTCATCTGCGGCGGCGAAAACTACGATGGTGCCCGCCCCTGCAATTTTGATTGGGTCAAGTCTCTCCGGCAGGAATGCGTGGATGCCAACGTGACCTTCTGCTTTATCGAGACTGGCACTGTGTTCATCAAAGACGGTAAACGCTACCACCTGCCCAGCAAGCAGCTGCAAAGCCGGATGGCTTATAAATCCGGCATGAACTATCAGGGCAGGCCCATTCATTTTGACCTCGTGGACGACTGGGGTTACCCCATCCCGCAGGAAGATCTCTATGTGCCTCATTTCCGCGCAAACTGCGAGACCTGCGGCAGCAAGTTGATCTGCAACGGCTGCAGCGATTGCGGAAAATGCTTATAAAATAAAGGAGTTCTATGAAGAACCAGAAGAAAAAATCGTTTCCCCTCAGAGTGTTCCTCTGCCTGCTGGCTGTTTTGCTGGCCGTCTGCGTTGCGTTCGGCGTTTACGTCAGCGACTACTACCACACAGACCCCGCCGCCGAGGATGCACTGGCGGCGTGGATGAATCTTCAATAAAAAGCAAAATATCCCGACCATTTTCCTGTATGTCACAGGAGAATGGCCGGGACTATTTTTATTATTCCGCGAACCAGCACTCAATACAAATGGAACTTATGGCTGATCTGGTGTGCAATTTCATCCGGCAGCGGGCGGAAACCGATGCAGGTCAGGGTCATGCCTTCTCCGTTTTCATCAAATTCTTCCGGCTCCAGCTCGGTGTGGCAGGCATCCCGGATGAGGAAGAAGTCTTTGTTTTCCACCAGTCCCAATTCCTCGGCAATTGTTTTTGCTTTCAGCAGTTGATTTCGATTCTTGGCCCCACATACGGTCTTGGTAAACGAACCATCGAACCATTCTTCATAGGTTGCTTTCTCCAACATGATTTCTGCCCGATAGCCGGTAATTTCTCCGTCTTTCTCGATGGGTTCCACGCCCTGTCCCATACCGATGGGGTCGGTGAGGAATGCCAGCGAAGCATGGCAGCACTGCGCCGCCAGCTTACCGGGAGACATCTGCAGGTCTTTTCGGGCAATGATGAGTTGACGCATTTTTTCTCCTTCTTACGACAGCTTGATCTTCAAATCTGCCAGCAGATTCACCGCTTCCGGCAGGGAAAATTTCGCATCCTTCAGGCGGCTGCCCAGAATGTCCACCTTATAGCCTGTAGCATCCCGGAAATCCGCCTTGCGCAGATCACACTGGTAGAACTCCGTTTCGTGAAGTTCTACACCCTTGAAATTTGCCAGCTGCATCTCGCATTTGGCAAACATGGAGCCGACAATTTCGTTGCCGTCCGAAAAGTCGAAGCGGTTAAAGTTCATTTCGGTGAAGGTGTTATATTTCAGACTGCACTCTTTCAGCGTGTGAATGGGGTCTGGGAAGGCACCGTTGGACATCAGCGGTGCCCACTCAATTTCATTCAGGCGGCAGTCCTCAAAATCCAGCGACTGCACCGAGGAATGAGTGCTGCGCAGACCTGTGATCTCACACCGCACGAATTTGCACTCATTCAGCGTGGTATGATCCAGTTCGCATTTGGTAAAGGAGCAATCCACAAACACGCAGTCGGTAAAGTCGCAATCCTCAAAAGCCTCCTCGGTGAACGACAGGTCAGCAAACCGTTCACCTTCACAATAACGCTCTGTCATAAAATTCTCCTGTCAGCGCAGTTCTTCCAACAAGGCCGTGCAGCCTTCCAGCACATCCTGCCAGGTAGCCTCAAAATCCCCGGTATACCACGGGTCGGCCACATCGCCGGGGCGGCGGGTATGATCCATCAGCAGAGACACTTTATGCTCCGGGTCGCCGCCCACAAAGCGCGCCATATTGCGCAGGTTGTTGTGATCCATGGCAATCAGATAATCGTAGGTTTCGTAATCCCTCCGGGTCATCTGCCGGGCGGTTTTACCCTCGCAGGAGATGCCGTGCTCGGCCAGCTTCCGCCGGGCGGGCGGATAGACCGGGTTGCCGATCTCCTCGGTGCTGGTGGCGGCGGATGCGATTTCAAATTTATCAGAAAGCCCGGCTTTGTCCACCAGATCTTTCATCACAAACTCGGCCATTGGGCTGCGGCAAATGTTGCCATGGCAGATGAAAAGCACTTTCGTCATGTCAAAATATTTCCTTATACCGTATCATTTTGAATTTTGCACACATGCGTGCAAAATTCAGTTCTGCTTCAAGAACTCCCGCAGCACATCCTCTGGGCGGGGTGTATGGTTCGGGTACTTTTCCCGCAGCGGTGCGGCGGCACCATCCATAATGTAGGGCACACCCACAATGTCCAGCATCGACACATCGTTATAATTGTCGCCAAAAGCCATCACATCGGCAAGGGCGATGTCCAGAGTCTTGCAGATGCTGCTCACACCGATGCCCTTGTTAGCAAAGGTGGTGTCGATCCAGTACGGCCCTGCCACAGCGCAGTTCGCCTCTTTCCATCGTGGGACAAACCGTTCCGTGTAAGATTCTACACCTTCGTGCAGATACACCGATACTTTTGTGATCTCCTCCGGCACCTCGGAAGGGTCATGGATGATTTGATAATTGTTCCCGATGAACTGAATACGCTTGAGCATTCCCAGACCCCGCTCCATCAGGTATGCAGTATTCTGGCCGGAAAGCATTACCTCGCCCTGCCCGTCGCTGCGGGTCCACAGGTCGTTGGCGATTTCTTCGGCCAGCGCGCGCGGCATCGGATTCTTGGCAATGCACTGCTCGTCCTTATAAATCACACCGCCGTTTTCGCAGAGAAACACACAGCAGTCCGCCACCGGTGCAAAGAGCTTGCGCAGGCTGGTATACTGCCGGCCGGATGCCGGGCAGAACAAAATACCGCGCCGATGCAGCTCCCGTATCTGTTCAAAGATCTCGCCTTCCAGCTCTTTCCTGCCGTATTGCAGCAGCGTACCGTCAATATCGCTGCAAATCAGTCTGATTGACATTTTCCGTCCTCATTTTTCAAGATAATTTTAGGCAATTCCCCGGCATCCAGAACACGGATGCCTTCGTCCATCAGCATCTTGGCAAAAACACCCTGTCCGGGAATCTTTGTCCCGGAAAACGTTCCGTCGTAAATTTCCTTCACGCCGCAGCTGGGGCTGCGGGATTGCAGGATAGCAAGCTCCACCCCATTTTCTTTTGCGATGGCAAGGGCCTTGGCTGCGCCCGCTCGGAACTCCCGGTCCACATTGATGCCCTCTTTGTTCGTGACAACGCCCTGCACGATTTCCGCCGGGCACCGCGGTGTGGGCAGGCCGCCCAGCACCTCCGGGCAGACCGGAACCACCTGATGCCCCCGCGCAAAATCGCAAACCGCCTGATTGTAATTGTTTCCGCCGCTGTATTTGCAGTTTTCGCCCAGCAGGCAGGCGCTGACCAGAATCTTCATTGTTGCGCGCTCCGTTTTTCAGATACTGAATCTTTTACCTATTCTACCACGCTTTTGGGCCTTGAAAAAGAGGATTTTGCTTTTCCTATCCCCATACCGGGAGGTCCGCCGTAATCTTTTCTAATTCCTGTGCAAGAAACGTCAGTCTTTCCCTCAGATGGTTGTTATGCGGTGCATCTCCGTTCAGCAGATAGTCCGTTCTGACATTCAGGCAGGACGAAAGATCCTGCAGCAACTCAATCGAGCAGCAGCGGCTTCCCGTTTCAACTTTTGCAAGATGGTTCGCACTAATGTTCAGCATTATACTCAGCTGTTCCTGCGTAATTCCTTGCTTTTTCCGCAAATCGCGGATTCAAATTCGACTTTATTTCACAAAAGCGAATTTGCTCATAAATTACCACAGAGTATTTTTTCCGTCAAGTCCTTTTTTGCGGCGGAACGTGACAAATTCGCACAACAAACTCACAAGAATGAATATCTGCACTCGAATTACATATATTTCACTATAAACTCGTTTCAAAAACATCAATATGTCTTAGTTTGCAGCGCAACCATATCAAATTTTCTACGTTTTTCACAGGTCTCATTTTCACGATTCCACGCAAAAAATTGAACGCTATCAGCGTTCAACAAACGCATATAGTGTGCCTGCTCATTTTATCCATCCCATTTATACACAGTTCCGAACCAAAAGAACCGCATAAAGTTCTCATCAAAAAACAGGGAGTGACATCAAATCACTCCCCGTTTGCATTGATTGTATCAGAGTTTCGTCATCCAGAGCCCATGCAGATTGCAGTATGCGTAAACGGCCACCGGCTTTTCACTTCCCAGTTCAAACACCGCGTTGGGAGCCTGCCCCGGATTCAGATAGCGGATCTGCCCGCCGTTCTCAGTCTCCAAAAAAATCCACTGAATATAGTGAACATCCGCCATGGGGTGCTCCACCGCGCCCACTGTGACCGTGAGACAACTGCCGGAAAGCTCTGCCACCGGCAAATGCTTCTCGCCGCTGGCTTCCACCGTGTTGGGAACCAGTTCTTTCATTTTCTCCCCGCAGCAGACCAGCGGAACGCCTGCGTTATGGATGGTAGTGACGAGGTTGCCGCAGTGATTGCAGATGTAAAACTTTGCCTTCATATCGAAATCCTCCATCGGAATGTTATCGGTGTGTTTCTTGTGTCTATATGATAACATTTCCTATTTACGATTTCTGTGACTGAATCACGCAAAGCGTTTTTGGGCTCACTTGCAATAAATCTCAATGGCTTTCTGCGCAAATTCTGCGGCACCGGCACCACCGGCAGCATTGATGTTTTCCGTAAATGCTCCGCCTGCCTCATACATCTGCCCCAGCTGATTCAGGATTACCTTGGAACAGTTATAGTAGTGCTCTGTGATAAACTCCTGCAGCTTCTTCACCTGTGCCTGCACTTCAGAGTCCGCCGGGTCTTTGCTCTGCATCCCGCCGAATGCCGCCACGATGTCCATCAATTGACTGCTCATGTCCTTAACCTCTTTCTCGGTCTTATGGGCAGTTTTTTCCTCAAACTCTTTGTATTCCGGCGTTTCGCCCCATTCCTTTTTGGCCTGCTCGGTATACTTCTTGATCTTCTGCGTATCAAATGCGGTAAAGTCCATAACCATTCCTCCTGTGGATCGAATTTTCTGCGCAAGGCCGATCAGATCTTCAAGATGCTGCTTTTTCAATGTCAGAAGTGTGATCTGCTGTTCCAGTGCTTTCTGCCGGTCAAAAGCAGAATTCTCCACGATTTTCTGGATGTCCTTCAGCGGAAATTCCAGTTCCCGGAACAATAAGATCTGCTGCAAACGTTCCAGCGCGGCATCGTCATACAGCCGATAGCCTGCTTCGGTACGGCCCGCCGCGCGCAGCAGACCGATTTTATCGTAATATTGCAGGGTCCGGATGCTCACTCCGGTCCGCTTGCTCACTTCGTTCACTGTCATCATCTTGCTGTCCTCCCTTGCGACAGCCACAGTATACGCTATGACGCTGCGTCAGGGTCAAGAGGTTTTCTGAAAAATTTTTCACCCTTCCCTCTGCTCCACGATTTCCAAGCTGTCACGCCCCACACGGCAGAGCAGAAACAGCACCCGCACACCTGCGGCCTTTGCTTCGGCCAGTGCCGTACCAAACTCCGGCTGTGTGCTGACATTTGGCCGCACCTCGGTGATGCCTTCCATCTGAATCACGAAAGCCACTGCGCACCGATACCCTGCCTGCTGTGCCTGCGCCAGCTCGTGCAGGTGCTTCACGCCGCGCTCGGTAGGTGCATCCGGGAAATAGCCGATACCGTCCACTTCCAGTGTGCAGCCTTTGACTTCCATCAGATACTTTTGCTCGCCCTTTTCCATATAAAAGTCGATGCGGGACTTCCCATAGGTGAATTCCGGCTTGATATAGTCGTAGCCCTGTTTTGCAAGCCACTCTCCTACTACCTTGTTGGGTGCCTGACTGTCCATATTGACCCAGCCGAGGCCCTGCTTGTGTACCGCCACAAGGTCGTATTTTGTTTTGCGTTTCGGGTTGTCTGACACTTCCAGCCGCACCGCAGTACCGGGCAGCAGCAGTTCCCTGCACCGCCCGGTGTTCTTGACATGGACGGTTTCCACTGCTCCATTCACTTCCACATGGGCAATAAAGCGGTTGGGACGGTCAACAAAAATGCCATCTGCGATTTCTCTGTATTTCAATCTTTACTCCATTTTCAGTACAGGATTCGGGAGCCATGCCCATCCTGTTTACCAAGATACAGTTCCACGACCATCCTGCCGCTTTCACTGTTGCAGAGTTCTTGCCTGATACACCCGCTCCGTCCGGGCATCAAAGCAGCAGAAAATCACCTGCATGGCGTAATCCGCGTGATCTTCCAGCCACTGCGCCACTGTTTTGACTGCAATCTCCGTGGCATCTTCCAGCGGGTAGCCATACACGCCGGTCGAAATTGCCGGGAACGCAATGCTATGGACATCATGCTCTTTGGCAAGGTTCAGCGAATTGCGGTAGCAGTCCGCCAGCTGCGCGGCATCCTCTGCTGTGCCGGAATAAATCGGGCCTACCGTATGAATGATATACTTTGCTCTCAACCGGTAGCCCTTGGTGATTTTTGCTTCGCCGGTGCGGCAGCCGTGCAGCGTGCGACACTCCGCCAACAGTTCCGGCCCTGCTGCCCGGTGGATGGCACCATCCACACCACCGCCACCTAACAGACTGCGGTTGGCCGCATTTACGATGCAGTCACAGTCCAGTTTAGTAATGTCACCCTGCACCACTTGAATTTGATTTTTGACTTTTTCGGAAATCATTGTAAACACCTCACTTTTTGAGCAGCTCCAGCGCCTTGTCCATGGGCACACAATCGGCATAGCGGTCCGGCCAGAGGAATTCATTGTAATAGTGGTAGCTCTGCTCCCCTGTCATGTACTCGTTGTCCTGCGTGGAATTTGCATAGGCAGGAACGATCATGTGCAGGCCATGCTCAAAGCCCGCCTCCACCGTTGCATTGATGCAGAAGTCGGTCATGATGCCGCAGACCATCACATCTTTTTCGCCCTTTTCCGTCAGATATTCCAGCAGACCACTTTCTTTTTTGAACGCACTGCATACAGTCTTGACGAACCGTTTTTCAGTCAGCAGTGGCGCAAACCCGGAATAGGCCTCGAATTCATCGTCCCCGATGGAGAAACCGGTGCCGGGCCCATCGTCATGCTGGACATAGACGACCTCGATTCCCTGTTCGCGGGCAGTCCGGATCAATTCCCTGATGTTGCTGACAAACTTTTCAAACGCATACAGGCGTTCATCCACGATACCTTTCTGTGTATCCACAACCAGTAAAACCATGTGTAAGCCCTCCTGTTTTTCTTTGATTTCATGCTACCATAGACCGCCGTTTTCTACAAGCAGATTCGAAAAATCCCCACAGGGAAAACCTGTGTTTCACCTGCAGGGATTGATTCAGCCATCCAAGACGATCAGGATCAGCACCACGACCACTGCAATAGCGATCAGGCAGCCGCACCCGCTGCCGTCCCCGCCGCCACCGCCATTGTTGTTGTGGTTTCCGCCACCACCACCGCCGCCAGACGAACCGCCGAAGTTGCGGTTGAACGCCGTCATGTACTGGGCATAGCCCGTATCACCTTTGCTGAAGTAACCATAATCACCGTTTGACATTGTTTTGTCTTCCTCAGAAATATATTTTTTCCCTTCTGAGGTTCATTTTATCGAAAGTGATGTCCAACAAGCATCTCTTTCAAAACATTTTATGCAAAAATCTTTGAAAGCCATGGAAATAACGGTTTCTTAAAAGTGATACCAAAGAACTTCTGCGCCTCCTCCAGATTCATCATCAGGCAGTCTCTGGACTTACGTACTTCCAATGTCTCTGGCAATTCTTTCAAAATTCTGTCGGCCTCATATGTCGCACCCGCATTATAGCAGAGTTCATTTGTTCGGGGATAAATTTCAAATGAATCCTTGCTGGTTTTCCATCTCTAGAGCAAAGATTTGAGATCGTTGGAAAAGTTTTGAACTAAAAAGATGGGAGGGATTTTCGTGGATACGATCAAGCGTGTTCAGGATTTGATGCAAGTGCGTGATATGAATCTATGTGTATTGGCAAAGAAATGCGGAATATCGTACTCCACGATTCAAACCACCGCCCGTCGGGGAGGGCAGTTAAGCGTAGAGACGATTGAAAGAATTTGTCAGGGTTTAGGAATTACATTAAAAGACTTCTTCGATTCCTCTTACTTGTAAACATGACAGCAAAAAAAATCCCTGGCATCCTTCTTGGAAGGAATGCCGGGGAGGCGTTCAATGTTTTATGGGCTCAGTTGTCCGGTATCAGCCGCTGACGAAGTACTTATCAGTGCAGCTCCGGCCAGTAAGCCTTGTTGGCAACGATCATATCGTCCAAGATCTTCTTGGCGACCAGCAGGCTGGGCACGGTCTTGGACAGAGTAAAGGCCATCAGTGCCTTCTCGTAGGAGTGCTCCACAGCGGCATCCACGATCAGCTTCTCCACAGCCTCCTGCTGCTCGATCAGACCCTTGTAGAAGGTGGGAATCTCGCCCACACGCACGGGTTCCGGGCCGCGGTCGGTGATATAAGCGGGAATCTCCACCATGGCGTCGGAGGGCAGGTTCTCCACAGCGCCGTTGTTCTCCACCATGACCAGATAGCGCTTGCGCAGGTCGAAGGCAAGGCTCATGGCAACGTCCACGATGAACTCGCCGTGCACACCGCCGAAGAACTTGGTCAGGTCTACGTCCTTACCGGCACGATAATCTGCCACAGCATCAAAGATGCGCTTCTCGCGGCCTTCCATGACCTCGTTGGCACGGGTGTGGTTGGGATCGCTGCTCTTTACAACTTCATCGCCCAGCAGGTAGTACTGCATATAGGTGTTGGGCAGATAGTCATGGAAAGCAGAGCAGATGTTCTTGGCGTTTGCGTAGGTGTGCAGCCAAGACGGATCGCTGTGCAGCACATCGCTCTTGGCGTTCTGGGGCATATAGCCGTGCTCTGCTACATAGCTCTTGAGCTTCTCGGTCACATCCTCGCCGTTCAGGCGCACCTTGGTGAACCAGCCGAAGTGGTTCAGACCAAAGTAGTCCACTTCCAGATCATGACGGTCGCACTCCAGAATCTCGGCCATGTTGCGCTCGATGGCAACCGGCATATCGCAGATGTTCAGGATACGAGCCTTCGGGCGCAGACGGAAGGTTGCCTTTGCCACGATGGCAGCGGGGTTGGAGTAGTTGACGATCCAGTAGGTGGGCTTTGCGTACTTTTCGCAGTAATCGATCAGCTCCACCATGGGGTAGATAGTACGCAGGCCGTAAGCCAGACCGCCGGGGCCGCAGGTCTCCTGACCCACAACGCCGTACTTCAGCGGGATCTTCTCGTCCTGCTCACGCATAGCGTACAGGCCGACACGCATCTGTGCAAAGATGAAGTCGGCATCGGTCATGGCAACTTCCGGGTCGGTGGTCAGGGTCAGCTTCAGTTCCGGGTCGAACATTTCCACCACATGGCGGACGATGACACCCACAGCCTCCTGACGCTCTGCGTTGTTATCGTAGAGCACCAGCTCATTCAGCTTGAAGCGATCCTTCTGCACCAGCAGGCTCTTGACGATGCCGGGGGTATAAGTGCTGCCGCCGCCGGCGATGACCAGTTTGAACGTTTTCATAAGGCAAGCCTCCTATTATAATGTTTTTTGTATGATGAATAAAAGCGGATATCTTATTCTGCGCGGCCAAGGTAGCTGTCCACGATGGCACGCATCTTTCCCACTTTGGGGCCGTAAATGATCTGGATGTTGTTGCCCTTTACCACAAGACCTGCGGAGCCGGTGGGCTTGAACCACTCCTTGTCCTTGACCAGAGCGGCATCCTTGACCTGCACTCGCAGACGGGTCATGCAGTTATCGGTGTTCAGGATGTTCTCTGCACCGCCCAGTCCTTCCACGATATGGGCTGCGGTCTGTGCATCGTTTGCGCTGGCAGCAGTCTTTTCGGCTGCGCCGCTGCGGATCTGTTGCTTGACAGCAGCTGCGTTTGCAGCAAGGTCGGTGACTTCTTCGCCGTCCTCACGGCCGGGGGTCTTGAGGTTCATCTTCACGATGAGGAAGCGGAAAACGAGGTACATTACCACGATCTCCACCAGACCCACCAGCACATACAGCGGCCAGCGGGTGCGACCGATACCGGCAGGCAGGTTCAACACCAGAAAATCAATGATGCCGTTGGTGGCGCAGACCCGGATGCCCACAAGGTAAACGATCATCTGGAACAGACCGTCCAGAACCGAGTACACCAGCCACAGCGCGGGAGCTGCAAACAGGAAGGTGAATTCCAGCGGCTCGGTCACGCCCACCAGACAGGCGGTAAGGGTAGCCGGGATGATCTGTGCCTTGGTGGCAGCCTTCTTCTCCTTTTTGGCGGTGGAGATGAAAGCCATTGCCACGCCGATCACGCCGAAGGTCTTCATCAGACCGTAGGTCAGAAAACGTGCGGAATCCCGCATCATTGCCACGCTGGGGTCACTGAGCAGGGCAAGGAACACAGGCTTTGCGCCAACGATCTGCTCACCGCCGATGATCATGCTGTCGCCCAGTGCGGAGTAGAGGAAGGGCGACCAGACCAGATGATGCAGACCCGTGGGGATCAGCACGCGGTTCAAGAAGCCGTACAGGAACACACCGAACGCGCCTGCACTTGCCATGACACCGGTCAGGGCGTTGATACCCGCCGCAGCCACAGGCCAGACGTAGCTGGCAACCACCGCCATGACCAGAACGATGGGCAGCAGCACCACAAAGACGAACTTGCTGTTGCCGTACATGGCCATGGCACCTTCAAACTCGGTGTCGATGAAGCGGTTGTGGACCAGCGCCACCACCACGCCAAGGATCATGCCCAGAAATACGCCCATGTCAGTAACGTGATAGCCGAGGCAGATGGTCTGACCGGTGCCGTACAAAGCGCTTGCCGTATCACCGGCGATGGTCAGTCCTGCCACATCCAGCCAGCGGGAATTGGCTGCCAGCCAGACCAGATAGCTGACCAGTGCCAGAAATGCCGCATCTGCCTTGCGCTTTTTGGCAAGGCTCATTGCGATGCCCACGCAGAACAGGATACCCAGATTGCCAATGACTGCTCCAACGCCGCCATTGATGAATTTGCCGAGGGTCCAGACAACACCGCCCTCTGTCACCAGTGCCGTGTTGCTCATGACCGAAGAAATCGCCTGCAGCATACCCGCAATGGGCAGGAACAGAACGGGGCCCATCAGAGCTCTGGAAAAGCTCTGCATCGCATCCATAACTTTTTGTTTCATTGGTGTTCTCCTAACGTTCCATGAATCTCTCTTTTCAAATTGTCTCTTCGTTTCGGGGGTGCACCTTACCGTTTCGATGGCTTGATTATATCACTCTGCACAAAAAAATCTACCGAATTGGACTTTTTTTGAACTTGTTCGCAAAAGCTGAAACATGTTTCGCTTTCATGTTGGATACATCGAAATGTTTATTGACAAAATACGCGATTCAGCGTATACTTTATGGAATCAAGCCGTTCTTTGATTCGAAAATCGGAGTAAAATATGAAACACGACCTTTATAAACTGGCAGATCAGCACCATCTGAATGCCAACGAGCAGCAGCTTTTGCAGGCGGTGCTGGAAACCGCAAAAAACGGCGGTCAGTGCAGCGTGCGAGAGTTTGCAGCGCAGAATTATACCTCCCCCGCGGCCGTGATCCGGCTGAGCAAAAAGATGGGCTATACCGGCTACACCGATATGATCTACCGCATCGGTTTTCTGATCCAGAACGAGATCGACAACAAAAACCACGCCTCCGACATCACCGCCTTTATCGGGGGTATCCCAGAAGAAAAAATACACCGCTTTGTGGAGCTGCTCCACGCCAACCGGCAAAAGCCCATCCTTGTGACAGGCACCGGGTTCTGTGCCCCTTTGCAGGAATTTATGGTGCGGAAGCTGCTGGTTCTGGGCTACTGCGCCATCGGCTCCAACAGCTATGAGGTCTACGAAAGCGGTGCACTGAATGCCGGGCTGGTCATTGCCATCAGCAAGAGTGGAAAGACTGGCACCATCCTGAAGCCGGTACAGGATTCCTTTGCACAGCACCGGAGCATCATTGCCTTTGTGGGTGCCGACAATTCTCCCATCGCCCGCTGTGCAGACCCTGCCTTTGTGCTGCTGGACGACAAGATGCTGGACGACCGGAACCTTACCGCCAACTATTTCTATGCGCGCGTGCTTATCACCTTTGAATATCTCATGGATCTTGTTCTGGAGAAGGACGAGCATCCGAACGGAAAAGAAGGGCAGTGAGCGGTTTTCACGCCTGAGAATACATTTTCTTCTCCGCATTCATCAGAAAAGCCGCCCCGGCTAGACCCGGAGCGGCTTTTTCAGGTGCAGATATAATTAGAAGAGAAGGAAAACGTTGTAATCAGATGCCTGCGGCAGCGTTCTGACCGGCAAGGCGGCCGAAGGTGGCACTGCGGCCTGCGGCGGCACCTGCCATCAGGCTGGGATAGCTGCCGGAGAAGTAGTTGCCGCTCATGTCACCAATGACATACAGACCGGGAATGGCCTTGAAGTCCTGATCAATGGCGTGCATATTGTCGTCGATCTGGATGCCGTCGATGGTGCAGATCAGATAGCCGCCGGCCTGACGGACGCCGTAGAAGGGTGCCTCGCTCAGGGTGGAGAGGCGGTAGTTCTCCTTGCCGTAGTCCTCATCCTCGCCCTTGGCGGCCAGCTCATTGTAATGGTCCACCGTAGCGGTAAAGGTCTCCTTCGGCAGACCCAGCTTGTCGGCCAGCTCCTCGATGGTGTCGGCCTCCACGATGTAGCCCTGATCCTGCAGGTCGGCGTTCATTGCCTGCACATAGTCCATGGGGAACACCGGGTTGGTGCCGTTGACATGGGGATACAGACGGCTGCAGCCATGGGTGGCGAAGTGCTCGCAGTCCTCGGCATACTTGCTGTCCCACACGGTGCAGTAGGTGTGGTAGGGCTGGCTGGCGGCAGCGTGCAGCACCAAATCGTAGGGCATATACTCGTTCATAAAGCGTTCACCCTTCAGGTTCACCTTCAAGAACGGCTGGCTGCCCATCCAGAAGAGGGCACCATCGCTGGCCTTGCCGTACTCGCCGGTCTGGTCCGGCTTGATGGCACCACGGTCGAAGATCATGGAGGTGTGGGTGGTGTCCATGATGGCACCAGCCCACAGGCACGCCTTGATGCCGTCGCCCTTTGCGCCGGGCTTGGAGTAGTTGACGCAGGTCTGCTCCACGCTCTGGGGCTGCAGGGCGTTCATCATGGTCTCGTTTCCGCTGTAGCCGCCGCAGGCGAGGATCACGCCCTTGGAAGCGTTGTAGCGCACATATTCATCGTTGGCATTCTTGGCGATGAGGCCGGTGACGCGGTCTCCGTCCTTTTCCAGCTTGACCATGGTGATCTCGTACTGCACTTCAAGGCCGTCTGCCTCAGCGTGCTTCAGCACGGCATCCATGGTCAGCTGCTCGCTGTATTCTTCGCCATACTGGGTGCTGTGGCCGACATCCAGAACCTCGTAATTGTCACCCTCGTGCTTTTCGTCGATCTCGTGGCGGAAGTCGATACCGCTTTCGGCCAGAACATCCGTGAACCAGTCCATGGTCTCGCCGCTCTTATCGGCCCAGACCTGTGCCAGACTGCGGCGGGTGTATCCCTGACTCCAGTTGCACAGGTAGCACACGGCGTCCTTCTTGCTCACGTCGTCGCCGTCCTCCTGCTGCTGCTTGGAGCCGCAGGCTGCCAGCGTATCCCGGATGCCGCTGGCCATATCGTGACCAAACTTCTCGATGAGGATGGTCTTGGCACCAGCCTCGGCGGCAGCGGCGGCAGCAAAGCTACCGGAAGAACCGGCGCCCACCACCAGAACCTCGCAGTCCACGGTCTGCTTGATATCGCTCTCGGCGATCTCCGGTGCCTCACCCAGCCAGTCGGCGGTAGAGGAGGTTTCCTCGGTGGACTGCTGTGCAGGGTTGATGGCACCGCCGCTGGCCTGCTGGATGCAGTCTGCCACAGCGTTCTGCACGGCCTTGCTGGTGACGGTTGCACCGGTCACGCCGTCGATCTGGCTGGTCTGGGCGTTCATGATCTGCTCGATCAGCTTGTCCTTGGCAGCGCCACCGATGCTCTCGGTCTCGCCGGAGAGGTCCAGCTCCACCTTGGTGATGGTGTTGGCATCAAAGGTGACCGTGGCGGTGATCTCGCTCATGCCCTTGGCAGTAGCGGTGTAGGTGCCGGGGGTGTAGATACCGGCTGCACTGGAAGCGCCAGAGGAGCCACTGGCTGCATTGCAGGCAGCCAGACCGGCAGCGGTCACGCCGCTCATGGCAGCAGCTGCTGCGATCTTCAGAAATCCTTTACGGGAGATCTTTTCCATAATAATTCCTTCCTTTTCTTGCTATATCCTTCGCATCGACAAAAATCTATTGCCGTTCTTGTTAAAAGTATCACATTTACAAACAAAGAAAAAGAAGATATAATATCCTTATAAGTATCAAGTAAAACTTGCGTTTTGTAAAAAGGAGCACATCATGACCATCCAGCAGCTGCGCTATTTTCTGGCACTGTGCGAAGATTTGAATTACACCCACACCGCCGGGCGGATGTATCTGTCCCGGCAGGCCTTGCGGCTGAGCATTGCTGCACTGGAAGAAGAGCTTTGCGGCAAGCTGTTTGTCAACAACCGCAATCATCTGGCTCTTACTGAAAAGGGTGAGCGGTTCCGGGCACAGGCTGCGCCGGTGGTGCAGCAATTCAATGCCCTGTGCCAGCAAGCTTATCAGGACATCCAGTCTGCACCACTGCGGCTGGGCATCAGCGTGGCACTGGTTCCGGACTATCTGCCCAATCTGGGGGAGGTGCTGGAAGCATTCCGGCAGCAGTACCCCGGCATCCCCTTGGAGCTTACTTCCCTGTCCAACGATGAAGTGCCGGTGCAACTGCAACGGGGCGCACTGGATGCCGGGCTGGTGATGGACCTGGGCGGCTGTGCTGCGGGGCTTGCACGCACCGCCCTTTCACAGCATACCGCCGCCGTCATGGTCTGCCGCAGCAGCCCTTTCTGGGAGCGAACGCATATTACACCGGCAGAGCTGGACGGGCAGACCCTGCTGGTGCCCGGCTTTGCCCCGGATGCCCTGGCACCGCTGTGGCAGGCACTGCGGGAGAGCAGTGCACACCCACAGCTGGAGCTGGTCGAGCAATTTTATCAGGTACTCTACCGCACGCAGGAGCAGAATTGTGTATCTCTGAACCGTTTCGAGAAATCTTCCAGCAACCAGATGTCCAATGTCCGGGATGTAATATTAGACGGTCTGCCGCCTATTTGTGCCGGATTCCTCCGTCCCCAAAAACAACACAACGCCTGTGCGGAGCTATTGTGCCGCTTTTTGCAGGAGAGGTTGAAGTTTTAAAAAAGAGTGACAGCATTTCGCTTTGAACACTGCCACTCTTTTTTGTATTATGAATAACATCAAAACGACCACGTTTTTCTTATCATCCTTCATCAGCGCGAGCGATGGTTGATTATTTTATCAGCTTAATCCAGAGAGTGACCGCATTACAAGGTCAATATCCTGATTTTCCAGTTCCCGAATGATGTGCAGGTAGGTTTTCTGCGTTGTTGTCATGCTGGAATGCCCCAGCCGCCTTGCCACGCTTGCAATAGATACACCTGCAAACAGAAGCACCGAAGCGTGGGTATGCCGCAGACCATGTACCGAGATAACCGGGATCTTGGCCTGGTTGCAGTGCCGTTCCAGAACATTCAGCTTCATGAATCGGCTGCGCACGACCTCCGCGGGCTTGTCATCCCCTGCCACCCGCAGCATTCTGCGTTTCGAAGAGCAGGTATCCACCAGAAGATTCACGATTTGATGGATGGTGTCCTCCTCATCCGGGCAGGCCCGGAGCAGCAAGTCCACCTCCAACGACTGCATAAAATACGCTTCCAGCCGTGTGCGCTCATCCGATTCGTCCTCCGCGTCGGAAGAGAAAGGATCAGGTTCACTCCCCTCGGTTTTATTCCACTCAGTCTTATTTCCTCGTGATTTTGCCGTTTCCTGCTGCGCTGAATCCGTGGCACCGGAACCGTTCTTTTCACGATTCCGGAAACGCGGGTCTGCAAAGTTTTTGACGTAAATCAGATTGGGTTTTCCCAGCCCGCGCCGTTTGCGCTCAATCAGACCAAACTTTTCCAATTCCCGGAACAGTTTGGTAGCCTTGTTGTCTGCGCAGCCCAGTGCATCCATCACTTCCTGCACAGGAAAAATGATATACACCCTTCCCTGCTCATCCAGCCATCCGTTTTTCACCGACAGCCCCATGCGGTCCAACAGGATGCCGTACAGCGTTTTGGCATCAGTGGACAGGTCCTTGAATTTTATGTCCCGGAATAAAATTTTGGGCACCCGGAAATACGAGAACATCTCGCCCGACTGCCCATAGAAATAGTCAAACATCCTGACTTCCTCGCTTGTTCTGCCTTGTCACATCCTTGACACCTCCGTTCGTAGTATGATGAAATATGTATGACTATCGTTATTTTTCTTTACAAAGATGGCCTGCCATGCTACAATAGCCGCATCTACGGCCACCGGACAACAGGAAAGGAGTATCTCATGGCCAAAACTGCCGACACCATTGCCATCTATTCCCGCAAATCCCGCTACACCGGCAAGGGCGAAAGTATCGGAAATCAGATCGACCTCTGCCGCGAATATATCCACACTCACTACGGCGATGCCGCCGCGGAACATGCCGTTGTCTTTGAGGACGAGGGCTTTTCCGGCGGCAACCTGAACCGCCCGGATTTCAAAAAGATGATGACTGCGGCCAAGGACCGGAAATTCAAGGCCATTGTGGTCTACCGTCTGGACCGCATCAGCCGCAACATCAGCGACTTTTCCAGTCTGATTGAAGAACTGGGACGGCTGGGCATCAAAACAAAAACCGGGCGTTCGTTCACCCGGTTTTCCATCAAGTTTATTTTGCAGAATCCTGTCCACCTGATTGCATACAAGGACGCTTATCAGCATTTTGTGGACAACGAAGCAGCGTTGTTCTCCCCGGAGTCCGGAAAAAAGGCAAGCCCTCCTTCATAAATTACAGTAACCGTTTATGATACTATGGGGAGGGGTCGGCAT
>NZ_JBBMEP010000029.1:0-21390 GCF_040096475.1 Faecalibacterium faecis
CTTGCCCTCTACCGCTGCGCTCAAAACGCATTTTCAACAAATGTTTCCGAATTGTTAAGACGCAAAAATAAGTAGAGAGTTCCGCTGCTTATGTAATGGGGTCACCGTTTGCTCCGAACGAAGTTCCTGCCCCTGTTTGTGCAGCGGCGTTGACGGAAAGTCGGTATCACGTCCGGTCGGCTCATGAAATTTTCAAGGTGCGTTACCCATAAAAGAAAAATACCGCCCACGCAGCGCAGCGATGATTTTGTCGGGTGAAACGGCGGCAAAATGAATCGGGTGTGTTGCGGGGCGGTTGATCTTTCAGGGATAATCCACGGTGAGGCAGTGTTCAAAATGAACACGACCACATCTTGTGGATGGTTTTAGACCAATCCACAAAATCAGTGGGATTTGTGACAGAGAATATCATGGTTCGCAAGGCGCGTCAAGATGGTTTTGAAAAATTTATTGTGGTAAAGCGGTGATAGTAGGACTTATAGGAGGCTGCTTGAGCTGTTTTTTCTATTTACAGCTACAATGATAGCCATTGGGGGCTTGTGATTGGTCAGGGCTGAAAAGGGCTTTCATAATTTGCTGCAGCGCATCATGTCCTCGACGCTCCCAGCGTCCTCAAAGGACGATTTGATGGGTGTGTAGGGATAAGCTGTAAAAAGAAGTATGGACGCCCCCGAAAAGGAGAGCGTCCATGCTTCTTGCTGTATCCGAATGGAGGAGATTGCGAAATCAGTGATTGTTCGGGCAGACGATTTCCAGCATCTGATCGAAAACCTCTTCCATCTGCCGCACCAGTGTGAACTGGGTGCGGGCGCGGTCGAGGTTGTGATCCGGGCGAGCAATATGGAAATAATGGTCGCCCTCCAGATAGTCAGTCAGAAAACGGATGCCGCATTCCAGCGTCATGAGCCTTGCACCCCATGCAAGGCTCTTTTTTTCTGCCATGCTCATGGATGCCCCGGCAGTGGAGAGATACCCTTTGGCGAACACTTCGTACAGATGCAGGTCAAAATGGACTTTGCTCTGGTCAGGTTCGTCCTCAGCGCAGTCGTTGGCACCGGTGCGGATGGAATCGCCGAAGTCGTAGGCCGAAAGTCCCGGCATCACGGTGTCGAGGTCAATGACACAGATGCCTTTTCCGGTAGCGGCATCGATGAGGACATTGTTGATCTTGGTGTCATTGTGGGTGACGCGCAGAGGAATTTCGCCAGCTGCCAGCTGATCCAGCAGGACATGGCAGTCCTGCTCCCTCGCATGGATAAATTCGATTTCCGATGTGATATTTTTTGCCCGGTCCAGTGCATCGGCGGCGAGGGCTTTTTCAAAATTGGCATAGCGGTTGGGTGTGTCGTGGAAGCGGGCGATGGTTTCGTGGAGGGTGGAGGCCGGGTAATCCGCCAGCTGGTTCTGGAATTTGCCCAGTGTCTCGGCCACGGTGCGGAAGTCGGTTTCGCTGCCGACCTGCTGCAAACAGATGGTATCTTCTACAAAGTCGTAGGCACGCCATGCGCCGCCGTCTGCATCCAGATAGCAAGTCGACCCCGACAAAGTTGGGATGACATTCAGCGTTTCCCGTGCTGGGTCGCCGCCCTCGGCAAGAATTTTCGCCCGCAGATGCCGGGTCACGCCGCAGACATTCTCCATCAGGCCCACCGGGTTAGTAAAGGTATCTGTGTTGATGCGCTGCAAAATAAAGCGTTTGGAATGATCTTCCCGCCAGACCACAAAGGTGTCGTTGATATGCCCCTCACCATAGTGGTGAGCATCGCAGAGCACAGGCCCGCCAAAATCAAAGGCATTTGCAGCAGACTGGAGCAGAGAAAGGGTAACGGATTTCATCATAAATTCCTCGTTTTCGTTATACTTCATGCCGTTTTGTCGGGGCGGGGCGTTTTCCCTGCCGCGTCTGACGGCGGTATTCGTTGGGGGTCATGCCCTCCGCCTTGCGGAAGCACTGGGAGAAATAGCTGGGGGAGGAAAAGCCCATCAGCTCGCTGATCTGCGCCAGACTGTAGCTGGTGTTGCCTAGCATATGCTTGCTCTCCTCAATGCGGCGGCGGTTCAGGTAAGTAATGGGGGAAATGCCGTACTCCCGCTGGAAGGTGTGGGCCAGATAGTATTTGTTCAGGTGGGCAAGCTCTGCCAGCAGGTCCAGCGAGATATCCTCGCGGTAGTTGGTGTCCAGATACCGCTTGATCTCGGCGCACTCCCGGTTCTCGGTCGGGGCAGCCTCCTCCAGCTGCAGCGAAATGGTGGTGCAGCGCACTAGCCAGATCAGCAGTACCTCCAGCAGGTCCTGACAAACGGTCTCGCAGCCGTCTAAGCTGCGGTCGGCCTCGGCCAGCAGCATGTGCAGCAACGTGACCATCCGCTCCCGGTTCTCCCGGCAATTGAAGATGGCGTAGTTCGTATCCGCCTTGCTGAACAAAAACTCCATGCTGGCAACGCCCAGCACGATATACTCCAAGGGCGAGGCGTTCAGGCTAAGCTCGGTATGCTCCACCTGCGGGTTCACAATGACCATATCGTCCGGCTTTACCGGGAACAGCTGCCCGGCAAGGTAGAACTGTCCCTCGCCGCTGAGGCAGTAGAACAGCTCCGTGCAGGAGTGGGTGTGGGTGGTACTGTTCCAATCGCCGCCAAATTTGCTTTTGCTGATGTACAGCAGCCGGAAGGATTCCCGCGGAGCGGGCGCGTGGCGGATATCAAAGCGCTGGGTACTCATAGATGATCGGCTCCTTCGGGAAACGCAAATTTTCTAAAAATAAACGCAACATTCTAAAAACATTATCAAAAAATGGTGCGTTGTTTCGTGCACTTTACCCTCATTATAGAGGGAACATACAAAAAAAGCAAGCCCTGATTTTAGGCTAATTTTTATATTTTTGTTTCTCAAGTCCCTTCGAAATATGTCAAAATAGTTACAGGCTGGGGATTATGCTGAAACTTTTAAAAGATTTTTAGCACTTTTGCTGGAAGAATTTTTTAGAAAGCAACATCTATAAAAAATGAAACAACAAACCTCTTGAGCAAGGAAGCGAAAGAATTTATATTGGAGGCAGAAAAACACACAGTCCTTCGGGCAAAGCCTGTTTGCCCGGCTGTGTTTGAACGGAACAAAATGATGGAGGCAACACAGTATGAATCGTATTTCTCGTCGTAATTTCCTGAAGGCGGCCGGCGTTGGCGCCGCTGCACTGGGTCTGGCTGCCTGCGGCGGCTCTTCCAGCTCCACCGCATCCAGCGTGGCATCCTCCACCGCCGCTTCTTCCGCAGCGGCGGCTGCAGACGTTACCATCAAGGTAGCCGCCATCGAGACCGGCTACGGCGCTGATATGTGGAAGAAGGTCGCCGAGGCCTTTACCGCACAGACCGGCATCAAGGTGGACCTGACCACCGACAAAAAGCTGGAGGACGTCATCGGCCCCTCCATGCAGGGCGGCGACTACCCCGACGTGGTCCATCTGGCCACCGGCCGTGAAGCTGCCCTGACCGAGCAGTTCATCAAGGGCAACCTGATCGCCGACATCACCGATGTGCTGAGCATGACCGTGCCCGGCGAGAGCAAGAAGGTGAGCGAGAAGATCGCCGGCGGCTTTACCGACACCTCCCTGACCAACCCCTACGGCGACGGCAAAACCTATCTGGCTCCCATGTTCTACAGCCCCTGCGGCCTGTTCTACAACGCCGGTTTCCTGAAGGAAAAGGGCTGGGACGTGCCCAAGACCTGGGACGAGATGTGGGCACTGGGCGACAAGGCTGCCGCTGAGGGCACCTACCTGTTCACCTACCCCACCACCGGCTACTTCGACGCCTTCTTCTATGCGCTGATGTACGCTGCCGGCGGCCCGGAGTTCTTCAACAAGGCCACCCACTACACCGAGGGCATCTGGGACACCCCCGAGGCAAAGACCTGCTTTGATATCGTGGCAAAGCTGGCTTCCTACACCAACCCCATTACCCCCGCACAGGCCAACGATCAGGACTTTACCCAGAACCAGCAGCTGGTGCTGGACAACAAGGCCCTGTTCATGCCCAACGGCACCTGGATCGTGGGCGAGATGGCCGAGGCTCCCCGTGCAGACGGCTTTGAGTGGGGCATGACCGCCCTGCCCGCTGTCAAGGCCGGCGGCGACGGTTACAGCTACACCTGGTTCGAGCAGGCATGGATCCCCGCCGGTGCCGAGCATCAGGATGCCGCCAAGCAGTTCGTGGCTTACCTGTACAGTGACGAGGCCTGCAAGCTGTTTGCCGAGAGCGGCGCGATCCAGCCTGTGCTGGGCATCGCCGACAGTCTGGAAGGCGACAACAAGATGTTCTACTCCATCTACGACAACGGCGCAAAGGCCGCCATGGGCAACTTTGCAGCCTTCAGCGCCATCCCCGGCGTGGAAGTGCGCACTGTGTTCTTCGACCCTGTCAACTCTCTGGTGTCCGGCAGTATGACCGAGCAGCAGTGGATCGACGGCATCAAGTCCGCCAGCGACCAGATGCGCGCCAACATCATCGAGTAATTAAGCCCTGCCCAGCGGGGGCGGTTTTTACCGCCTCCGCTTTTTTGGGCTGTACAGTACCATCAAGAAAGGAGCGGTCAATCCCCTATGAGAACGGATAAAAGCCGCAAACGGTTCGTATTCCTCTGTGTGGCACCGGCTACCATCCTGTTTTTCCTCTTTATGATCCTGCCCACCCTCAACGTGTTCCGCATGAGTTTGTATGAGCGGGGTGCCTATTCTCCCAACGAGACCTTTGTGGGGCTTAAAAACTTCCAGCATCTGCTGCGGGACGCCCAGTTCATCCGCTCCATGCAGAATATGATCCTGCTGGTGGTAACGGTCACCCTGATCACCTTCGCCTTTGCACTGGTATTTGCCGCCATCCTCACCCGGGAGAAGATCAAAGGCCAGAACTTTTTTCGCATCATCTTCTACATCCCCAACATCCTGTCGGTGGTCGTCATCTCCGGCATCTTCTCTGCCATCTATAAGCCGGAAAACGGCATGCTGAACAGCATCATCGGCCTGTTCCGCAACATGAGCGACCCCATCCTGTGGAAGGGCGAAAAATTGGTCATCCCCTCCATCATCATTGCCATGGTGTGGCAGGCCATCGGCTACTACATGGTCATGTACATGGCCTCCATGTCTGCCGTGCCCATCAGCCTGTACGAGAGCGCCAATCTGGACGGTGCCGGGCGGCTGACCCAGTTCTTCCAGATCACCATCCCCCTCATCTGGACGAATATCCGCACCACTTTGACCTTCTTCATCATCTCCACCATCAACATGGCCTTCCTCTTCGTCAAGGCCATGACAAGCGGCGGCCCCAACGGCGCATCGGATGTGGCGCTAAGCTATATGTACAGCCAGAAGGACGCCGGTCTTTACGGTTACAGCATGGCCATCGGCGTGGTAATCTTCCTGTTCTCGTTTGCCCTGTCCGCCTGTGTCAACAAGGTCACCAACCGCGATACGCTGGAATTTTAAGGAGGGAAGAAGATGCAGAATACCACCGAAAAATCTTCCCGCTCTGCGGAAGGTCTGTACAAGTTTTTCATCTATTTTGTGCTGGTTCTGCTGGCCGTTACCATCATCGTGCCGGTGGCATGGGTGTTCATGGCCTCCATCAAGCAGAATGCAGAGTTCTACGGCAACCCGTGGGCACTGCCCGCCGGGTTCTACTGGCAGAACTTTGTCAACGCATGGAACGGCGCGAAAATGGGCGAATATATGCTCAACTCGGTCATCGTCACCGCGCTGGCGCTGGCGCTGCTGCTGGTCGTTGCCCTGCCCGCCGCCTACTGCCTGTCCCGCTTTCACTTCAAGGGGTGCAAGGTGCTGAACACCCTGTTCATGGCGGGCTTGTTCATCAACGTGAACTACATCGTGGTGCCCATCTTCCTGATGCTGCGGGACGGCGATGTGTGGCTGAAAAGCCATTTTGGTAGCGGCTTTCTGCTGAACAATCTGGTGGTGCTGGCGGTGGTATACGCCGCCACCGCGCTGCCCTTTACCATCTACCTGCTGTCGGGCTACTTTGCCACCCTGCCCCACGATTTTGAGGAGGCCGCCTATATCGACGGTGCAAGCTATTTTTCCACCATGACCCGCATCATCTTCCCCATGGCAAAGCCCTCCATCATCACCATTATCCTGTTCAACTTCCTGTCCTTCTGGAACGAGTATATCATCTCCATGACCCTGATGAGCTCCACCAAGGCACCCCGCACCCTGCCGGTCGGTCTTTTGAACCTGATGCAGGCGCAGCAGAGCGCCGCCCAGTACGGCACGATGTATGCAGGTCTTGTGCTGGTAATGCTGCCCACCCTGATTTTGTACATCTGCGTGCAGCGGCAGCTGACGCAGGGCATGACCGTGGGCGGCCTGAAAGGTTAAGGTGACAAACGATGAAAGCATACTGGAAAGAGCATCCCGCCCTGCGCATGGTACTGATGCTGGTGCTGTTCGTACTGGCACTGGTGCTGGTGGTGTCCGGCTGGAAAATGACCGGGCAGCTGGCAGGGCTTGGCATCATGCTGGTGGGCGTAGCGCTGCTGCTGGCTGTGCTGGCGCTGTATAACGCCGCCTACGATTGACCCCCTACGATTCAAAGAGAGGTAAAGGAGAGTTTCCCATGGACGAACTGAGAAAGACCGGGCGCGTGACCATTCCCACAGACTTGGACGTTGTGCCCGAAACGCTGGAGATCTTAAAAAAGTGGGGTGCCGATGCCATCCGCGACTGCGACGGCACCGACTTCCCGCAGCAGCTCAAGGATGCGGACGCCAAGATCTACTCCACCTACTATACCACCCGCAAGGACAACGCATGGGCAAAGGCAAACCCGGACGAGGTACAGCAGTGCTACATCATGACCGGCTTTTACACCGCCCCCGGCGACACCGTGACCATCCCGCTGATGAAGGGCATCAGCCCGGAGCTGATGCAGGTGAACACCAACGACGACATCACCCGCTGGTGGGAGGTCATGGATCGAACCACCGGTCAGCCCGTGCCGCCGGAGCAGTGGAGCTACGCCGACGGCAGTGTGACCGTACAGGCCGTACCGTTCCATGAGTATACCGTCAGTTTTCTGGCTTACCTCATCTGGGACCCGGTGCATATGTACAACGCTACCACCAACGGCTGGACGAATTTTGAGCACCAGATCACCTTTGACGTGCGTCAGCCCAAGACCCACAAGTATTCCATGGAGCGTCTGCGCAAGTTCATTGCAGAGCACCCCTATGTTAACGTCATCCGCTACACCACCTTCTTCCACCAGTTCACCCTGATCTTCGACGAGCTGAAGCGGGAGAAGTTCGTGGACTGGTATGGATACTCTGCTTCGGTCAGCCCTTATATCCTCAACCAGTTTGAGCAGGAAGTGGGCTACAAGTTCCGCCCGGAGTACATCATCGATCAGGGCTACTATAACAACCAGTACCGGGTGCCCAGCAAGGAATTCCGGGATTTTCAGGCCTTCCAGCGCCGCGAGGTGGCAAAGCTTGCCAAGGAGATGGTGGACATCACCCACGCGTGCGGGTGCGAAGCCATGATGTTCCTCGGCGATCACTGGATCGGCACCGAACCTTTCATGCCGGAGTTCAAGACCATCGGACTGGATGCCGTAGTGGGCAGCGTGGGCAACGGCTCCACCCTGCGCCTGATCTCTGACATTGAGGGCGTAAAGTACACCGAGGGCCGTTTCCTGCCGTACTTCTTCCCCGACACCTTCCACGAGGGCGGCGACCCGGTGCGGGAAGCCAAGGAGAACTGGGTTACAGCCCGCCGCGCTATCCTGCGCAAGCCCATTGACCGCATCGGCTATGGCGGCTATCTGAAACTGGCCTTGCAGTTCCCGGAGTTCGTGGACTACGTGGAGAGCGTCTGCAACGAGTTCCGCGAACTGTACGAGAACATCAAGGACACCACACCCTACTGTGTCAAGCGAGTGGCCGTGCTGAACTGTTGGGGTAAAATGCGGGCTTGGGGCTGTCACATGGTGCATCACGCCCTCTATTACAAGCAGAACTATAGCTATGCCGGTGTCATTGAGATGCTGTCCGGTGCGCCCTTTGATGTGAAGTTTATCAGCTTTGAGGATATCAAGAACGACCCGCATCTGCTGGATTCGTTGGATGTCATTATCAATGTCGGCGATGCCGACACCGCACACACCGGCGGCATCTGGTGGGAAGATCCGGAGATCTCCTCCGCTATCCGCAAGTTCGTCTGGAACGGCGGCGGCTTTATCGGCGTGGGTGAGCCTTCCGGTCACCCGTATCAGGGGCACATTTTCCAACTTGCCACTGTGTTGGGCGTGGAGGAAGAAAACGGCTTCACCCTCAACTACGACAAGTACAACTGGGAAGAACACCCGGACCATTTCATTCTGCAGGATGCCGACCGGCCCATCGACTTTGGCGAGGGCAAGAGGAATATTTATGCGCTGGAAGGCACCGAAGTGCTGGTGCAGCGAAACAAAGAAGTGCAGATGGCGGCACACGACTTCGGCAAGGGTCGTGCCGTGTACATCAGCGGTGTGCCTTACAGTTTTGCCAACAGCCGCACCCTTTACCGCGCTATCCTGTGGAGTGCCCACAGCGAGGAGGAACTGCATACATGGTTCAGCTCCAATTATAATGTAGAAGTTCACGCCTACGTCAAGAACGGCAAGTATTGTGTGGTGAACAACACGTACGAGCCGCAGGACACCACCGTTTACACCACAGACGGCAGCAGCTTTGCTCTGCATCTGGATGCCAACGAGATCAAGTGGTATGAGATCTAAGTTCTCCTTTTCATAAACGAACACAACGGGCTGCTCTGTTACCGGAGCCGCCCGTTGTGTTTGCTGTATCTGCCGATAACTCAACCTGTGTCAATCGAACGCTGCAATGGAGATGGCTGGAAACGCAGAAATTCAGTAATGGGAGCGTAGTAGACCTGCAGAAAAAGAAACTGCCCGTGCGAGTATGCGTAAGATGGTGAAGCACTTGCTGAAAAAATATAAGTATGCGCCAACGTCAAGCGGCGTAAGGGCTGCAACAAAAAGACCGTGCAGAAGGACTGGCTGGAAGATCTGGTCGTCCGGGAGACGATGAAGCTGATTCAGGACGATGCGGTGATCGACAAGATCGTTCAATTGGTCATGGATGTCCAGAATCAGGAAAATACCACGATCCCGCTGCTGGAAAAGCAACTGCGAGAGGTCAACAAAAAGCTGGACATCCTGATGAAGGCAATCGAGGACGGCTTGTACACCCGGACAATGAAAGAGCGTCTGGAAGCGCTGGAAATCAAGAAAGATGAACTGACTGCAAAATTGCAGACGAAAAGTTGAAGAAGCCTAGCTTCAATGAGGATTTCATCCGATTCTGGCTGATGAAATTTAGAAAGTTCGATATTTCGCAGAAAAAGCAGCGGAAAGCGCTGATCGAGATTTTTGTCAATGCCATTTTTCTGTACGATGACCGGATGCTGATCACGTTCAACTACAAGGATGGCACCCAAACCGTCCGATTTGAGGACGCTTTGACCGCTGATTGCGGAGAAAAAAGTTTGCGTTTGCGAAGCAACGAAAGCCCCAGTGGGGCTTTTTTGTTTGCCCACAGCGTGGTCAGAAAATGAAAAAAGAATGCAAAATGCGGTGCGCTTGAAAAATGTCAGGACGGGATTTTTGTAAAAAATGTAGAATATCTTGCCGGAAACTGTGCATTCTCTCCAACAAAAACTGCCCAAACGTGTTGATATTGAGAAAAAAGCTTCACAAACGTTTACAAAAGGGTAACAGGTTGGTATACTTTATGGTGGTAAACGTAACAAGCCATGGAAGCTGAAAGGAGAACCTACCCGTGAATACCGCTGCACCGTCCCGTAAAAAACTGCTGAGCCTTGTGCTGACACTGGTGTTTATGCTCACCTGCCTGCCGGCGGCCTTGGCGGTTGATCTGAACGTGGACGCAGGCTTCTACTTCAAGCAGAGCCGCGGCGGCACCTGCACACTGGCATCCGCAGCCATGATGCTGCGCCGCCGTGCCTATTTTGACGGCCTGACCGACTGGTCCACTGTGACCGAGAACAGTGTCCGTTCCACAGCATGGTCCAACGGGCTTTCCCACAGCTTTACATATAAGGAGATGCAGGTGGGCTACGGCACACTGCCCTCCCGCAAACAGGAAAAAGTGCAGACCCTGATCACCCTGCTTTCGCAGCACCCGGAGGGCATCGTGCTGTATGACCGCGGCCAGCCCCATGCAGTGCTGCTCACCGACTACACCAACGGCAACTTCTATTGCTCCGATCCGGCAGGCAACATCTCTTCCGGACGCATCCCGCTGGAAAACTCCAGCGTTTCGGTCAATAGGTCCTCCTGCTACTGGTATGTGGCATCAGATCACAACTCCATTGCTGCAGAGGCTGACGGCCTGCGTCTGGAAGGCATGAGCTACCCCATCAATGTCCGTGCGGGCAAGGGCATGGCGCTGACCGGCACTGCAAATGCTGCGCTGGGCACCACCCTGACCAATGTGCAGGTGGCAGTGCTGGACGAGAACGACCAGACGGTGTTCACTGCACAGGCGGCACCCAATACGGCGATCTTCTCCTTCAAGTCGCTGGACAGCTCCATCCGCTTTGGTGAACTGCCCGCAGGCAATTACACCTACATGGTGGTCGTGACCGATTCTCAGGGCGATAACCTCTGCTTTACCAGTGACTTCACGGTTTCGGATGGCTCGGCAAGCAGCGGCGTTTACTGGTCGGTGAAGGATACCGAGGGCACCAAGCTGCTGGACAGCATTCAGGAAGTTCAGGATGCTTTTGCAAATGCAACTGAGTCCACTCTGGGCTGGTTTGGCGGTCTATTCCAGTAAAATCATAAACGACAAAAAAGAAATCCCGGAATACACTTCCGGGATTTCTTTTTTTGCTGTAATTTGTTGTAAAAAAGCTTATTTCAGGGTTCCGTCCAGTACCTGACCGTAATACCAGGGCTTTGGTGCGCGGAAGGTCTTGCCGCTGAGGAACTCGAAATCCGGCTGGTTGAAGTGGGGCATGGTGAGTTCCCATGCGCACAGGGCCTGATACTTGAGCTTCAGCTCGCGGTTGGCGGTGTTGTTGCCGTATTTGCTGTCGCCCAGAATGGGACAGCCGATGCTGGCCATGTGGGCGCGGATCTGATGGGTGCGGCCGGTGATCAGCTGCACCTTCAGCAGGGCCAGACGGCCGGAGACGGCGATGGTCTCGTACCGGGTCTCCACGTCCCTGGCACCGGGCTGCTTTTCCTCCACGATCTTCACGATGCCGCGGTCCGCGTCCTTGAGCAGATAGCCGCCCAGAGTGGCATCCGGCGGCATCGGACGGCCGAAGGTGACGCAGAGGTAGGTCTTTTTCACTTCGCGGTTCTTGATGGCTGCAAGGAACAGCTCTTCGGCCTCCGGGGTCTTGGCAACGATGACAAGGCCGCTGGTGCCGGTGTCCAGCCGGTGGCACAGCGCCGGGGTGTACAGGTCGTTCTCCTTGTACTCGCCCTGCTGGTTCAGGTAGAGCAGGGTGCGGTTCAGCAGGGTGTCGTCCTCCGGACCATCCACGGCAAGACCGGCGGGCTTGTTCACAATGACGATCTGCGGGCAGTCGTAGACCACCTGTGCCGGGCCGCGGGCGTTCTTCCACGCCGGGCCTTCCACACGGCGGTCCGCATCCAGAACTTCATCCAGAATGAACAGCTTGATCTCGTCACCGGCCATCACGCGGGTGGAAAGCGGCTGCTTTTTGCCGTTCAGCTTGATCTTGTTCTCCCGCAGGGCCTTGTTCAGGCGGCCCGGGTTCAGTGCCGGGTACTGCTGCATCAGGTAGTTGTCCAGCCGGGTAGGGGCAAGACATTTTACTTTTAAAATTTTCACGGGAAATTCCTCTCTATCTTAAAATCAGTTACAATAGAATGGGTTCTTGATTCGTTTTTATTGTAGCGGAACAAAAACCGCGCGTCAAGCGCAGAGAAAAGGAAATGTTGACTTTTCCGCGCGGGTGACGTATGATACCGAGACAGGTGCGGAAAACACCGCCCCGACAACAACAGAAGAAGGTATAGAATATGAAACTGAACAAAAAGGTGCTGGCCGTTACGGGCATTCTGGCAGTGGGCATTCTGGCAGGCTGCGGCAGCAGCAACAGCACCGCAGGCAGCGCGGCAAGCGCACCGGCTTCCGGCGTGGAAAGCAGTGCGGCTTCGTCCGAAGCAGCCGGTGAGATGGGCGATGTGCTGCCCATCGACGCCGGGGATCTGAACGAGATCAAGACGGGTTCCTACAAGTTTGCAGCCAGCATCACCAAGGTGGCCGACGGCCAGGCGACCCTGAGCGTATACGGCTACGACAGCTACCTGCCCGAGGACATCGACGCCTTGCAGGAGGGCAGCGTGCTTCGGATCCACGACCAGGGCGACACCACCGTGACCAAGCTGACTGTGACCAGCATCGACAGGGATGCCGACAACGGCTATGTGACCATCAACGGCGGCATCGAAGCGGGCGGCGTGGAGCTGACGCTGGACCACGATGTGTACCGCACCGTGACCTTTGACGATTACCCCGTCTACTATGAGATGGGCGAGGTGACCCTGCCTCTGGCCGGGGGCGTGACCCTGAGCGACAGCTCGGCCGACCCGCAGGCTTCCGCCGTGGAGACGGACGGCGCCGATGCCGTGGCCGAGGCCGTCAACGCCGAGCCGGACGGCTGGATGCCCAACAACACCCTGGTCTTTACCGAGGATGGCACCATCAGCAGCATCGTCCGCATCTGGGTGCCGTAAATTTTGCTCAAAACCGTTGACAAACGTTTTGCGTATGCTATAATTTAGCTGTACGCAAAGGGGCATTGTGTCTGCTTTGCGGAATGTAAAATTATGACAGATGGCAATGATGGGGTCAGAAATGCACACCGCCGTTCAGAGAGAGCGCTTCCAGCTGCAAGGCGTTCCGGCCGGTTCCATTTTGCGCCGCCCCGGAGCTTCCGGCGACACAAGTCGGACGCAGCGCAGCGTTAACGCGCCGAAAGCGGCAGGGGACACATTTTATCCTTTGCAATTTGGGTGGTACCACGGAGCAGTTTACAGGCAGCCTCGTCCCTTTTGGGATGGGGCTGTTTTTTGTTTTCTGCGCCCACCCGCCCCGTCTGCCATAATCATAAATCTGACGTGCAAACGCCAAGGACAATCGAGGAGAGAAAACCTATGCAATGGACCGGTTTGAACGAACTGCGTGAAAAGTACCTGAGCTTCTTTGAGAGCAAGGGCCACCTGCGTCTGGACAGCTTCCCGCTGGTGCCCAAGAACGACCCCAGCCTGCTGCTGATCAACAGCGGCATGGCCCCCATGAAAAAGTGGTTTCTGGCTCAGGAAGAGCCGCCCCGTCACCGCGTGACCACCTGCCAGAAGTGCATCCGCACCCCGGATATCGAGCGCGTGGGTATCACTGCCCGCCACGGCACCTTCTTTGAAATGCTGGGCAACTTCTCCTTCCAGGATTACTTCAAAGAGGAGGTCATTCCCTGGGCATGGGAGTTCCTGACTTCTGACGAGTGGATGGCCATTCCGAAGGACCGCCTGCACATCTCTGTGTACGAAGAGGACGACGAGGCTTACGATATCTGGACCAAGAAGGTGGGCATCGCCCCCGACCACATGGTGCGTCTGGGTAAGGAAGACAACTTCTGGGAGCATGGCTCCGGCCCGTGCGGCCCCTGCTCCGAGATCTACTTTGACCGCGGCCCCGAGTACGGCTGCGGCAAGCCGACCTGCGGCGTGGGCTGCGACTGCGACCGCTATATGGAGATCTGGAATCTGGTGTTCAGTCAGTTCGATGCCGACGGCAAGGGCCACTACGAGCGTCTGGCACGCCCCAACATTGATACCGGCATGGGTCTGGAGCGTCTGGCCTGCGTGATGCAGGGCGTGGGCAACCTGTTTGAGGTTGACACCGTGCAGAGCGTGCTGCACCATGTAGAGCACATTGCCAACAAGACCTACGGCGAGGACGACAAGACCGATATCTCCATCCGTGTCATCACCGACCACATCCGCAGCTGCACCTTCATGGTGTCCGATGGCATCCTGCCTTCCAACGAGGGCCGCGGCTATGTGCTGCGCCGCCTGCTGCGCCGTGCTGCCCGCCATGGCCGTATGCTGGGCATCACCCGCCCGTTCCTGGTGGAGCTGGTGGAGACTGTCATCCAGTCCAGCGAGACCGCATACCCCGAGCTGCGCGAGCACGATGCTTATATCAAGAAGGTCATCGGCACCGAGGAGGCAAACTTTGCCCGCACCATTGATGCCGGCATGAACATCCTGAACAACATGATCGATGGTCTGGAAAAGGCACATGAGCATCTGCTGAAGGGCCTGGATGTGTTCAAGCTGAACGATACCTTCGGTTTCCCGCTGGATCTGACCAAGGAGATCGCTGCAGAGCAGGGCATTGAGATCGACGAGGAAGGCTTCCACGCCGAAATGACCAAGCAGAAGGAGCGTGCCCGTGCAGAGCGCCTGAAGAAGAACATCTCCGGCTGGAGCGAGGATCTGTTCGGTGCGCTGGATGCAGAGCCCACCGTCTTTACCGGCTACGAGACCCTGAACGACACCGGTGTTGTGGTCGCCTTGAGCGACGAGGAAACTCTGACCGATGCCATTGCTACCGACGAGGAAGCAAAGGACGGCGTGCTGGTGGTTCTGGATAAGACCCCCTTCTACGCTGAGATGGGCGGTCAGGCTGCGGACCACGGCATGCTGAACAGCGCCGACTGCAGCCTGCGCGTGCTGGATGTGAAGAAGACCCCCAAGGGCTACTACGTCCACACCTGCGTGCTGGAGAGCGGTATCGTGAAGGTGGGCGACCACCTGACCGCTCAGGTGGATAAGGAATACCGCATGGCCATTGCCCGCAACCACACCGCCACCCATCTGCTGCAGGCAGCGCTGCGTGAAGTGCTGGGCGACCATGTCCATCAGGCAGGCTCCTATCAGGATGCAGAGATCACTCACTTCGACTTTACCCACTTCAGCGCTGTCACTCCCGAGGAGCTGGCCCGCGTGCAGAAGATCGTGAACGATAAAATCTACGAGTCCATGAACGTCACCGTCCGGGAAATGCCCATTGAGGAAGCCAAGAAGCTGGGTGCAATGGCTCTGTTCGGCGAAAAGTACGGCAAGGTCGTGCGTGTTGTGGACATCGAGGGTTGGTCTACCGAGTTCTGCGGCGGCACCCACGTGAAGAACACCGCCCAGATCGGCGGCTTCAAGATCGTGAGCGAGGCCTCCGTTGCTGCGGGCATCCGCCGCATCGAGGCTGTCACCGGCCGCAACCTGCTGATCCGTGCAAACCTGCAGGAGGCTATGCTGCATACCGTGGCAAACACCCTGAAGGCAAACAACGTGACCGCTCTGCCCGTCCGTGCCGAGGCCGTGATGGCTGAGAACAAGGCTCTGGCCAAGGAGCTGGAAGAGATCAAGGCACAGGTCGCCGCTTCCAAGGTGACCAGCCTGTTTGACAATGCCGAAGAAATCGGCGGCGTGAAGATCGCTTCTGCATACTTCACCGGCACCACCGGCGACACCCTGCGCGGCATGTGCGATACCGTCCGCGACAAGGCTGTGAAGCCCGCTGTGGCGGTTCTGGTGGGCAAGGCTGAGGATAAGATCACCATGGCTGTCACTGTGACCAAACAGGCACAGGAAAAGGGCCTGAAGGCCGGTGCTCTGGTCAAGGAGATCGCTGCCATTGCCGGCGGCAAGGGCGGCGGCAAGCCGGACTTTGCAATGGCCGGCCTGAAGGATGAGACCAAGATCGACGAAGCTCTGGCTGCTGTCGGCACCATCGTCAAGAAGGCTCTGGGCGAATAAGAAAACGGGTTCGCCCTCTCCGTCAGCGCTGACGCGCTGCCAAAGTTTATGGTTTTGCCAAGGGCTCTCTCTTTGGGAGAGCTGGACGCAAAGCAGCCTGAGAGGGCGGGGACGTTTATAAAATATCAGGAAGGAGTTGTTTCCCATGGAAGATTGTCTGTTCTGTATGATCGCGGAGGGGAAAATCCCCTCCAAGAAGCTGTACGAGGACGAGCAGGTGGTGGCGTTTTACGACATCAACCCGCAGGCCAAGGTGCACTTTCTGGTGGTGCCCAAAAAGCACATTGTCTCTGCCGCTGCGCTGACCGAAGAGGACGGCGCACTGCTGGGCCATATCTTTGCAGTGATCGCAAAGCTGGCTGCAGAGCAGGGCCTGAACAACGGCTACCGCGTCATCTCCAATGTTGGCGAGGACGCAGGCCAGACCGTGAAACATCTGCATTTCCATGTTCTGGGCGGCGAAAAGCTGCCTGTCTGATTCCAATAAAAAGGGAGCGTTGAATTATGGCTGAGACCTATACTCTGCACGTTGCAGGCCTGACCCGTGAGCTGACCATCTGCAAGGTGAATGACCACATGGACATTGCTGCTTTTATCATGCTGGGTGATGCCGAGCTGACCGTGGCTGCTGCCGCTGAACTGCTGAAGAAGTGCCCGGATTTTGATATCCTGCTGACCGCCGAGGCCAAGGGCATCCCTCTGGCACACGAGATGAGCCGCCAGAGCGGCAAGCCCTACGTCTGCGCACGCAAGGGCGAAAAGCTGTATATGACCGACCCCGTGGTGGTGGAGGATCAGTCCATTACCACCGCAGGCAAGCAGAAGCTGGTCATCGACCGCAAGGAGCTGGACAAGATGAGCGGCAAGCGCGTTCTGGTGGTGGACGATGTCATTTCCACTGGCGGTTCGCTCAAGGCTCTGGACGCGCTGGCTGAGCAGACCCAGTGCACCATTGTGGGCCAGGCCGCTGTTCTGGCCGAGGGCGATGCAGCTGAGCGCAAGGATATCATCTTCCTGGAGCCGCTGCCTCTGTTCTTCCACTAAGCTGCAATGCGACGCCCGCTCTGCGTTTTCTGCGCTGGAATGCTGAGTGTGGAGTTAGTGTGCGTTTTTTTGCCGCAAACGGAACTTTTTGTGCCGTTTGCGGCATTTTTTGTTGCCGTTTGTCTGGTGTTGTGCATCTTTGATGCTGCCCGCAAAGCAGCGCTCTGCATCCTGCTGGGTGCTGTTGTGGGTATGGCATCGGTGCTGCACACGGCAAACCGGCTGGAGCACATCCGTGTGCAATATGCAGGCCGTCCGCTGGTGCTGACCGCAGAGGTGGAAAGCACGGCGGATTCCTACGATCCCGGTATCGTGGATGCTGTTTTGCATGTAGAGAAAGTGAACGGCAGCGCGGCATCCTTCCGGGTGGAGTGCAGTGCTTTGCCGGAGTGCAAAGCCGGGGAAAGGGTGCAGGGAAGATTTATACTGTCGGCCCCGGCATCCGGAAGCCGGGTCGGCCTGTATGCGGACGGCATCGCTCTGCAGGCGGAAATGGACGAGGATGGGCCGGAGCTTACAGTTCTGGGCGAAAGCGGCAGCTTCCGCGCCCGCACCCACCGCCTGCAGCAAAGGCTCAGTGCGTCGCTGCGCCGCCGTATGGACGGCAAGACCGGCGGTGTGCTGGCTGCCATGACGACCGGCGACCGGAGTTATCTGTCTTCGGCCATGCGCAGCGCCTACCGGGGCGCGGGTCTTGCCCATGTGCTGGTGGTAAGCGGAATGCATGTGTCCATTTTGTGCGGTGATATCCTCAGCACACTCCTGCCCTACGAGTGGGAGCAGAGCTACCGCAGGCGCAGACGCCGGGCGGTATTCCGAAGTCTGCTGGCCTTTTTGCTGATGGGCGTGACCGGCTTCACACCCTCGGTATGCCGCGCCGCAGTGGCGGTCTGGGTCGGTGCACTGGGTGTGTGGCTGTACGGCCCGCCGGATACCCTTACCTCTCTGGCGGTGGCAGGTATCGTTATGACCGCAGGCAACAGCTATGCAGTGTGCGATATCGGCTTTGAACTTTCGTTTGCGGCGGTGGTGGGCACGGTGGCAGGCGGTGTGTGCATCCGCCGCGCCCGGGATGCGTGGTACCGCCAGTTCTGGAAAAACGCGAAAAATCCGGTGAGGCGCCCAGGGTATTTCAAACTGCCGGAACGTCTTTGGGGCCTTGCGGAAAGCATTTGCATCTCGTTTTGTGCTTCGGTGGCCACATTCCCGGTGCTGGTGCTGCGCGGGCTGAGTGTGAGCATTTATGCGGTGGCATCCAGTGTGGCGGTGCTGTGGCTCATCCAGCCCATGATGCTGCTGGGCCTTGGCACGGCCTTTGCCGGCCTGGTACCCGCTCTTGCTCCGCTGTATGGTGTGCTGTCCGCAGCGTCTGCGGCGCTGACCGGCCTGCTCGACCGCTGGGCCGTCTGGATCTCTGCAAAACCGGGCGCGGGAATCTACTTCGATACGGCCTATGCAGCCATCGTGTGTCTGGTGCTGATCCTGTTGTGCTGGCTGGCGTTCCACTGGCGGGTACGGCTGCGGGTGGCAGGGCCATGCATCCTGCTGGCGGCAGCTGTTTCCATCGGGCTGGGCAATGCTCTCAGCCGGGATGTGGTGCACATCGACCTTGTAGGCAGCGCCAACGCGCCGGCAGTGGTCGTCACCCAGAACGATACCGCTATGGTGCTGTTCCGGGGCGGAGCTTCTGCCCAGAACGCAGTGGAAAACCAGCTTGCCCGGCGGGGCGTGCAGACTGTGGAGCTTGTGGCAGACCTGCGCATAAACCCTAAAACGGCCTGTACACTGGAAGCAGAGCGGACACTTCCGGCAGCAGAAATGGCGGTGAACACAGCACAAAAGCTGCGGTGCACACCGGCTCTGGTGGAAATGCTGCGCACCCGGAATGGCTGTCTTGTGCGGCTGACTGTGGGCAACCGGCAGTTTGCCGTGGTCAATGGAACTGTAGAACTGGCAAAACAGGTCACAGTGCAGTGGCTTCTGGCATCCCCTGCAAAGCCGGATACTGTGCAGTATAAAAATGTTCTGGCCCTGCGCAGCTATGACTGGATGGACAACAGAAAAGAACTGGCGGCATCCATCAGCCTGCGGCGGCACGGCGGGCTGAAAACGGAGTGATGCTTTGCAATCCGGGCAGAGTGTGGTACAATAGAACAACACCATAAGAGAAGGGAGGTGCCTGCATGGCGACCGAGACAAAACTCCGGCAGTTGGCGGACAAGGGCTGCCCGGTTTACTATTTTTATTCCAGTGAGCGGTATCTGGTGCGGCAGGCGGTCACGGCCATCACCCGCATCCTGACCGCAGACAGCGACGAGGACGCCACGGTTCTGGATGGAGCTGCGCCGGAGATCGAACAGCTCATCATGGCGGCGGGCACCATCTCATTTTTTGGTACCCGGCGTGTGGTGGTGCTGCCGGAGATCGACCCTGCAGCTTACAGTGACAAGGATCTGGAAGAGTTGAACAGCACCCTTTCCAGTCTGGAAAATGCTGTGGTGGTGCTGGGCAGCGTGTTTGAACTGGAGCGCAGCAAGCTCAAAACAGGCAAGCGCGCACAGAAGCTGATCGCGCAGTGCAAGGCGCTTGGCTACACCGAAGAATTGGCTAAGCCCAAGCCCTTTGAACTGAAAATGATGATGATCGATCGCGCAAAGGAGCAGAAAACCACCCTGCCGGACGGCGCAGCGGCGGCGCTGCTGGAGCGCTGCGGCGAGGATCCGTTCCTTTTGGAAAATGAGGTGGATAAGCTCTGTGCATTGTCCGGGTATCAGACGGTCACGGCAGCGATGGTGGCGGAAATGGGCACGGTCAGTCTGGAAGCAGACGTGTTCGAGATGATCCGCATGATCACGGCCAAAAACGCCACAGGTGCCTGCAAAAAGCTGCAGACTTTGCTGCGCCTGCAGCAGGAGCCCATTGCCATTACAGCGGCCATGATCGGCAGCTATGTGGATCTGTACCGGGTCAAGCTGGGGGCAGCAAAACGGAAAAATTACAGCACGGTATTCAAGGATTTTGGCTATAAGGGCAGTGATTACCGGCTCAAGCGGTCGGCCGAAACAGCCTCGCATTACACGCTGGGCCAGATCGAAAACTGTATGCAGGTGCTGCTGGAACTGGACCAGAGCCTGAAAAGCCAGCCTACCGATGACCAGATCCTGCTGGAAACAGCGCTGTGCCGGTTGGCAATAGCGGGGAGCGGACGATGAAGGAAAACGAAATGATCCATACAGGCCGGGTGCTCATTGTGGAGGGCAAGTACGATGCGGCCCGGCTTTCCCATCTGACCGATGCCATGATCCTGCTGACGGATGGCTTTGGCATTTACAGCGACAAAAAGCGCCAGCAGCTGTTCAAAGCGCTGGCGCAGAAAAACGGCCTGATCCTGCTGACGGATTCGGACGCAGCAGGCTTCCGCATCCGCACCTACATCACCAATCTGGTGGGAGAAAAGAATGTGGTTCAGGCTTACGTGCCCGCGATCCACGGCAAGGAAAAGCGCAAGGAACAGCCCGGCAAGGAGGGCCTGCTTGGGGTCGAGGGCGTGGACGATGCCATTGTTCTACAGGCGCTGCGGGATGCCCTTGGCGCTGAGGCGGGTGCCGCAGCGGCCCGCCCGGAAGGACGGCAGATTACCTATACCGACCTCTACGAGTGGGGGCTTTCCGGCAGGCCGGGCAGCGCCGAGCGCAAGGCAAAGCTTCTGAACGCGCTGGGCCTGCCGCCGCGTCTTTCCAAAAAGGAGCTGGTGGAAGCGCTGAATCGACTGTATACTTTTGAACAATTGGACGAACTGCAGTTGAAAATTCTGGATGGCTGACTGCATGGCGCAGGGGTGAGCACACCGTTCACCTCTGCGCTGTTTTTGTGCCCGGAACATCCCACCGCTGGCGCAGAAGTTCCAGCGCATGAGTTTCCAGACGGGAAACATAGCTGCGGCTGATGTCCAGCAGTTTTGCAGTTTCCAGCTGGGTCAGCGGCGGCTGGCCGGAAAGACCATACCGCAGCAGAATGATCTGTCGCTCCCTGGCGGGCAGGCCGTCCAGCAGCTGCCGCATCCGGCGGATATCGTCCTGCGTTTCGCAGGTGTCCTCCATGCAGAAGCTGTCCTGCAGCACATCGGCCAGCGTCAGCGCAGAGTCACCATCTGATTCCAGCGCTTCCTGCAGCGAGACGGTCCCGCCGGTTTTGCGGTTCCGGCGGAACTGCATCCGGATCTCATTTTCAATGCACCGGCTGGCGTAGGTGGAAAAGCGTGCCCGACGGTCAGAGTCGAAAGTATCCACTGCTTTCATCAGGCCGATGGTGCCGATGGAAATAAGGTCGTCCTGATCGCCGGGCAGGGCGTAGTATTTTTTTACGATGTGTGCCACCAGACGCAGATTGTGCCGGATCAGTTTTTCCCGTGCGGCAGGGTCACCGGCACGCAGTGCGGAAAAGGCTTCGGTT
>NZ_JBBMEP010000030.1:0-21290 GCF_040096475.1 Faecalibacterium faecis
GCTACTATAAATGTGCCACTGCCAAAAAGCACAAGGGCTGCAAGAAAAAGACCGTCCGCAAACAGTGGCTGGAAGATCTGGTGGTCAACCAGACCATGCAGCTTGTGAAAGACGATGCCGCTATGGAATCCATCATCGCCAAGGTGATGGAACTGCAAAACAAGGAGAATACCAACATTCCCCTTTATAAAAAGCAGCTCCGGGATGCAGAATCCGGTATCCAGAATATGCTCAATGCGATTCAGGCCGGTATCCTGACCAGCTCCACCAAGGAGCGGTTGGAGCAGCTGGAAGAAACCAAGCGTGAGCTTGAAGCACGCATTGCGGAAGAAAAGCTGGCGAAGCCGAAAGTGACCGAAGAATTTATCAGGTTTTGGCTGCTGCGGTTCCGTAAGCTGGACATGAGCCTGAAAGACCAGCGGCAGGCACTAGTGGATACCTTCATCAATGCGATTTACCTGTATGATGATAAGGTTTTGATAACCTTCAACTATAAAGAAGGAACACAGACCGTCACCTTTGGAGAAGCGACAGAAGTTGCATCCGAGGGAAATGGTTCGGATTTGGATTGCTTTACTGCACCAAGAAAAACCAGTACACATTGTGTACTGGTTTTTCTTTTTCGGTGCGGAAGAGGACTTGAACAGCAACGACGACGACCGCAGCCAGCGGCTGAAACAGGGAGGAGTTGTTGGGGCCGCGTTCTGATTTTTCAAAGCCCTGCCAAGGGGTTGTAGAAAAATCAGCAAACGCAACCCGTAAGGCCCTGACCGCCAGATTCCGCCGCGGTTCCCAACCCATAGGAATGTCTACCGGGAGGCAGACTGTCTACTGTCTTTTTTGTTTTACACGGCAGTTTCCCTTTAGCAGTAACCGCGGATAAGAGGACTTGAACAGCAACGACGACGACCGCAGCCAGCGGCTGAAACAGGGAGGAGTTGTTGGGGCCGCGTTCTGATTTTTCAAAGCCCTGCCAAGGGGTTGTAGAAAAATCAGCAAACGCAACCCGTAAGGCCCTGACCACCAGATTCCGCTGCGGTTCCCAACCTGTAGGAATGTCTACCAGGAGGCTGCCGCTCACCTGCGTAACGGAACGCAGGCGGGCGTCGTTTTGCACTATCGGCTCTGAGACTGCCGGAAATTATGAAAGACTTTCAATGATAATGATATGTTTTTCCATTAGACTTCTCCTTTCTGGTTCAGTTCACGGTAGGTTTTGCAGATCAGATAGCCTGCAATCAGGAAGGTGAGGATATCCGACATGGGCATGGAGTACAGCACGCCGTCCAGCCCGAAGAACCGGGGCAGCAGCAGGGCAAAGCCCACGCCGAACACCACCTCACGCACCATGGACAAGGCGGTGGATTCCACTGCCTTGCCCATGGCCTGCAAAAAGATGAAGCAGGCCTTGTTGACACAGGCCAGAATGATCATGCACAGGTAGATGCGGAAGGAGCGCACTGCAAAATCCGTGTAGTAGACGCTCTCGTTGGCGGCACCAAACAGGGTGATGAGCTGCCGGGGAAGCAGCTCTACCAGCACCAGTGCAACGGCGCCCACGGTGGCTTCTGCCAGCAGCAGTCTCGTGAACAGCTCCTTCACACGGTCAGGCTTTTTTGCGCCCATGTTGAAACCCACCACGGGGATGCAGCCGGCCGCCATGCCCACCACAATGGAGATGACGATCTGGAAGAACTTCATCACGATGCCCACCACCGCCATGGGGATCTGGGCGTATTGCTCCTGCCCGAACACGGTGTCCAGTGCGCCGTATTTGCGGATCATGTTGTTGATGGCTGCCATAGCCGCCACAAGGCTGATCTGGGACAGAAAGCTGGTCATGCCAAGGGTCAGGGTGCGGCCGCAGATGGAGCCTTTCAGCCGGTAGTCGCCCTTTTCAGGACGGATGATCTTCATGTGCAGCAGATACCACACTGCCAGCGCTGCGGTGACCAGCTGACCGATCACAGTAGCCACCGCCGCGCCCATCATGCCCCAGCGCAAGCCGAAAATGAAAACGGGGTCCAGAATAATGTTCAGCACCGCACCTGCAAGGGTGGAGATCATGGCAAACCGTGGGTTGCCATCCGCGCGGATGATGGGGTTCATGGCCTGCCCAAACATATAAAGGGGCACGCCCAGCGTGATATAAAAGAAATACTCCTGGGAGTGGTGGTAGGTCTCGGCGTTCACCGTTCCGCCGAACATGGCGAGAATGTTGTCCGCAAAAATCAGATAGAGCGCGGCCAGCACAATGCTGCTGACCAGACACATCACCACCGCATTGCCAACGCTCCGCCTTGCCTTGGGAACTTCGTTTTGCCCAAGACTGATGCTGACGAAGGCGCAGCAGCCATCACCGATCATCACGGCAATAGCCAGTGCCACAACCGTAAGCGGGAACACAACGGTGTTGGCGGCGTTGCCATAAGAGCCCAGATAGCTGGCGTTTGCAATAAAGATCTGGTCCACGATGTTATACAGTGCGCCGACCAGAAGCGAAATAATGCACGGGATCGCATACTTCTGCATCAGCTTGCTGATGCGCTCCGTGCCGAGAAATTGATTGGAACTTTCCATGGGATTCACCTTTACCTTTCCATTTTAGGGCAAACAAAAACAACGGGCAGCCCTCATGCAACCGGTTTTACGCATGAGTGCTACTCGTTGTACGAAATCATTATAGCCTGCCTGTCTGGAATTTGCAAAGGCAGTTTTGCACAAGAATTGTACTGGGCATTCTGCGCAGATTGCACGAGGAAAACTTTGTGAAAGATGCCCTTTGAAGCCCGCCAACCTACCGTGGTACAATAAAGTAAAGAGTAAAATTACGCTGAAAAGTCTGTTTTTGCAGCCTTTTCATACAAGGGAAAGAGGCAATACCATGTCACGGTTTCAGGCGGGAGCGCTGGTGGTCTACGGAAATCTGGGAGTGCACGAGGTGGAAGGGGTCGGGCTGCGGCACTTTTGCGATGAGCCCGCCAGAGAGTACTACACCCTCCGGCCCTATTTTTCGGATTCCCACGACCGCAGCTATATCCCCACGGCAAAAGAGGGTGTTCTGCGCCCGGTGACCCCGGCACAGCAGGCAGCAGCCGACCTTGCACGGATCAAAGCGGAGACGCTGCCCATCCCTACGGGAATTCAGACGGCGCTGGCAGAACACTATCAGGCACTGCTCCACACCAATGATTTTTACCAGTACCTGACCCTGTTCAAGGAGCTGGGGCAGAAGCAGAACCAGCAGCAAAGCCGTGGCCGGAAGATCAACGCTATGGATACCTACTTCTACCAGATGGTAGAGCGTGTCCTGCGGGAGGAGCTGGCGGTGGCGTTTGGGGAATCGCAGCAGGAAGCCGGCAGGCGTCTGCTGGAGATTTTGCGCTGAAGCCGCATGGGTACTTTTTGGTGCGTATATTCAGTTCAAGGGTGTTGTCGTGGTCGGCTCGATCTCCTACATTTATTATTTGGTGTTGATCGATCAATTTTAATGGAATCTTTATACTTCTACAATTTTCTTTACGGCTCTTTTATCTATTCCATGCTAATCTCTATGCACACGGATAGGTAAAGGAGCTTTTATGATTCAATATCCTCGTTACAAGCGGCACCGTTTTTCTTCTTTTCAGGTTATTATTGCAGGTTTTGCGGCAGTCGATCTGGTGGGCGCATTGCTTCTGATGCTCCCGATCGCTGCACAGCAGCGGTGCGTCACACCGTTCCATGAGGCACTGTTTACCTCCACCTCCGCCCTTTGTGTGACCGGACTTGTGGTTCAGGATACCGGCAGCTACTGGTCGGCTTTTGGGCAAAGCGTGATCCTTCTTCTGATCCAGATCGGAGGATTGGGTGTCATTACGGTGGGCGCTGCCTTTGCGCTGCTTTCCGGGCGAAAGATCTCCCTCAAGCAGCGCAGCACGATGCAGGAAGCTACTGCTGCCCCGCAGATGGGCGGCATCGTGCGGCTGACAGGCTTTATTCTGCGGATCACCGCCCTGTTTGAATTGGTCGGTGCTGCACTGCTGCTGCCGACGTTCTGCGCCGATTATGGACTGCGCGGGATCTGGTACGCGCTGTTTCATTCCATTTCGGCGTTCTGCAATGCCGGCTTTGACCTGCTGGGAACAGAGGGTGCAAAATTTGTTTCGCTGACACGGTATGCAGGAAACCCATTGCTTACCACAGTGATCGCGGCCCTGATCGTCTTTGGCGGCCTTGGCTTTCTGACATGGGAGGATATTTGTACATATCGCCTTGATTTTCACCGTTACCGGATGCAGAGCAAGGTGATCCTTGTCACAACGGCATTTCTTCTGGTATTGCCGACGCTGTACTTTTATTGCTTCGAGTTCACGGCAGGCTCTGCCCGGCAGCGCATTTTATTGTCGATGTTTCAATCCGTTACCCCCCGTACTGCCGGTTTTAACACCGCCGATCTTGCTGCGATGGGCAGCACTTCACAGGCATTGATGGTGGTTCTGATGCTGTTGGGCGGTTCGCCCGGCTCTACGGCAGGCGGCATGAAAACCACAACATTTGCCGTTCTGCTGGCCAATATGTGGGCGACCTTCCGCCGCAGAGAAGATGCCGAATTTTTCGGGCGGCGCATAGATGGTTCTGCGGTCAAGAATGCTGCCACGATCGCAGGGATGTATTTGACACTGTTCTTCCTCGGAGCCTTTGTCATTGCTGCGGCCGAGCAGCTGCCGATGTCAGTCTGTTTGTATGAGACTGCTTCGGCTGTGGCAACGGTGGGTCTGACATTGGGCATCACGCCGCAGTTGGGCATCCTTTCGCAGGGGGTGCTGATCGCACTGATGTTTTTGGGACGTGTTGGTGGATTGACGTTGATCTATGCGGCATTTGGCAGCAGCCCTGCCCACTCTCGTCTGCCGCAGGAGAAGATCGCAATCGGATAAAGGAGACAAGTATGAAATCGATTCTTTTGATTGGGCTTGGCCGTTTTGGCCGCCATATTGCGCAGGAACTGAATGAGCTGGGTCATCAGGTCATGGCGATCGACAGCAACGAAGACCGTGTGAACGCCGTGCTTTCCTATGTGACGAATGCACAGATCGGTGACAGCACCAGCGAATACTTTCTGCGCTCCCTTGGTGTTGGCAATTTTGATGTGTGTATCGTAACCATCGGCGGCAATTTTCAAAGCTCGTTGGAAACAACATCACTGCTCAAGGAGCTGGGAGCAAAGCTTGTGGTCTCGCGTGCAGAGCGGGATGTACAAGCCAAGTTCCTGCTGCGCAACGGTGCGGATGAAGTGGTCTACCCGGAAAAGCAGCTGGCAAAGTGGGCGGCGATCCGATACAGCTCCGAACACATTCTGGATTATATCGAGCTGCAGGACGACCACGCCATCATGGAAGTGACCATTCCGCCGGAATGGGTGGATCGCACGATCGGTGAAATCAATATCCGAAAAAAGTATAACATCAACATTCTTGCGCTGAAAAAAGACGGAAAGCTCGATATGAGCATTACGCCGGATACGCAGCTGTGCCGGGACGAAAGTATGCTGGTTTTGGGAAAATACGCATCGATCCAGAAGTGTTTCCGGCTCTGAAAAGATAGGACGGATCATATGGATGTCGTTTTGTTACTGATGGTTCTTGGAGTCATGTTGAGTGGTTTTTGGGCAGCAGATGCGCTGGATCACATGCGGAAGGAGATCCTTCAACAGGAAGGAAAAAGACGTGGCTGGTGGTCGTGACCATCAAATTGTGCTATACTGTGGGCAAGGCAGGTGATTTTTATGAATCAGAACGACCCACCCACTGAACATATTCTGGCGTGTCTGTCGTCCTCTCCCTCCAATGCAAAGATCGTGCGGACGGCAGCAACAATGGCAAAGGCGTTTGGAGGGACCTTTACAGCTCTGTATGTCCGGACTCCGGATTCGGATCAGATGGGAAAAGAAGACTGTCGGCGCTTGCAGCAGCACATTCGTATGGCAGAGCAGGCAGGTGCCGACATCTCTACGATCTATGGGGATGACATTCCGCAGCAGATCGCAGAGTTTGCCCGCATCTCCGGCATTACAAAAATCGTACTGGGGAGCTCCAGCGTACATCGCCGCCATTTCTGGAGTGGACCGTCACTGACTGAAAAATTGACGATGACTGCGCCTAATCTGGATATTTATATCATCCCGGATGCTTCTGCAGAGAACGGCTACGGTTCAGGACGGAAGCTGTTCACCCGTCCGCTTCTGCCGTCTGTCCGTGATCTGCTGATCACCGCAGGCATCCTGAGCTGCATCACGCTCATCGGCTTCTTTTTCCTGCAGCTGGACTTTGCGCGTTATAACATTATTATGCTCTATATGCTGGGAATGCTGTTCACCGCATTGTGTACCAGCGGTTACACCTGCGGTGTGCTGGGCTCTGTTGCCAGTGTTGCGCTGTACAATTTTTTTCTGACGGAACCGCGCCTGACATTCCATGCGTATGACCCCGGTTATCAGGTTACGTTTGCCCTGATGCTGACCTCCGCAATTATTACCTGTACGTTGACGACACGGTTGAAAGACCATGCAAAAATGTCTGCGCAGGCAGCATTCCGGACAAAAGTACTATTTGATACGAATCAGCTTTTACAGAAAGCCAAAAGTGAAGAAGAAATCTTTTCGCTGACAGCTTCCCAGCTGATGAAGCTGCTGAACCGGAGTCTGATCGTCTACCTGGAACAAAACGGAGGTCTTGGGGCAGAACAGGTTTTTGGAGTTGACGGGGAAACGGCGCAAAACATCTTTTCTGCACCGGAAGAACGGGATGCAGCAAACTGGACGTTTGCCAACAAAAAGCGTTCCGGTGCAGGCACGGATAGCTACCCGGATGCAAAGGGACTTTATCTTGCACTTCGGACCGGAGGCGGCGTGTTTGGAGTGATCGGGATCGATCTGTCCGAAAAACCGCTGGATGCCTTTGAAAACAGTGTGCTGCTTTCCATTCTGGGCGAAGGTGCGCTGGCCATCGAAAACCGCAGAAATGCGCTGGAAAAAGAGCAGGCAACCGTGCAGGCAAAAAATGAAGAGCTGCGGGCAAACCTGCTGCGCACGATCTCGCATGACCTGCGCACCCCGCTGACCTCCATTTCCGGCAATGCCAGCAATCTGCTTTCCAACGGAGAAACGCTGGATACAGAGACCCGGAACAAGATCTGCACCGATATTTTTGACGATGCACAATGGCTGATCGGTCTGGTGGAAAATCTGCTTTCCATCACCCGCATTGAAGATGGACGGATGAATCTGCAGATCTCACCGCAGCTGATGGACGAAATGATCGAAGAAGCGCTGCATCATGTCAACCGGAAAAGCTGCGAACACACCATCACAACACAGTATGGGGACGAGATCCTCTTGGTCAATGTGGATGCACGGCTGATCATGCAGGTCGTTGTCAATCTGGTGGATAACGCCATCAAATACACCCCCGTGGGCTCGGTCATTCAGATTTCGGCTTACCGGAAAGACCATCAGGTCGTAGTGGAAGTGGCAGATAACGGCCCCGGTATTCCGGATCGCGCAAAAGCACAGGTGTTCGAGATGTTTTATACCGGGCAGAGCCGCATCGCAGACAGCCACCGCAGCCTTGGCTTGGGCTTGCCCCTCTGCCGTGCAATCTTGACGGCTCACGGCGGAACATTGACCCTGCGTGACAACATTCCCAATGGCAGTGTCTTTTCCTTTGCATTGCCGCAAAGCGAGGTGAACATTCATGAATAAGCCGTCCATTCTGGTCGTAGAGGATGATGTTCCTGTACGGTGTCTGATCACAACGACCCTGAAGACCCACGGCTATAAATATCTGACTGCTTCCAATGGGGAAACGGCGATCATGATGACTACCAGCCACAATCCGGACATCATGCTGCTGGATCTTGGGCTGCCCGATATAGACGGCATCGAGGTCATCCGCAGCGTCCGCACATGGTCGAACCTGCCCATCATCGTCCTGAGTGCCCGGAGCGAGGATTCTGATAAGATCGAGGCACTGGACAACGGCGCAGACGATTATCTGACAAAGCCGTTTTCCGTGGACGAGCTGCTGGCAAGACTGCGTGTAACGCAGCGCCGATTGAATCTGCTGGCTTCTGACGGCATAAACAGTCCGGTTTTTGTCAATGGTCCTTTAAAGATCGATTTCTCGGCCGGGTGCGTCTGGCTGGGTGAGAATGAATTGCATCTGACCCCCATCGAGTACAAACTGCTGTGTGTGCTGGCGCATAATGTGGGCAAGGTGCTGACGCATACATCCATCACACAGCAAATATGGGGAAGCACGCAGGAAAATGACATTGCTTCCTTGCGTGTTTATATGGCATCCCTGCGCAAAAAATTGGAACGATACCCGGATGCGCCGCATCTGATCCAGACCCATGTTGGTGTCGGATACCGGATGCTTCGTGTGGAAAACGATGAAGCATAGTAAAAAAACAGGGTGCGCCCTGCGGACGCACCCTGCAAAAGACCACAGACAAGCGATATGTACAACAGGGCGTTCCCCGTCGGGAACGCCCTGTTTTTCTTTGTTGGTAGTGTGATGAGCCTGTTCCGCCTGCCATACTGAGGCATTTTTATGCGTTATTTTTTCATGGAGCTGTTTTGCAGCAGCCCCTCTCTGCCGTTAGCGGTTCGTATAAAGTTTCAGGTGCGGTCAGCGCGCTTTTTGCCGAGGTATGCGGCCTTGACCTGTTCATTGGTCAGCAGTTCAGCACCCGTGCCGGAAAGAGTCAGGGTGCCGGTCTCCAGCACATAGGCGTAATCGGCCACCTTCAGGGCCATGTTGGCGTTCTGTTCGTTCAGCAGCACGGTGATGCCCTGCTGGTTCACGGTGCGGATGATATCAAAAATCTCCCGCACCACGATGGGTGCAAGGCCGAGGCTCGGCTCGTCCAGCATGAGCAGCTTCGGCTTGCTCATCAGGGCGCGGCCCACGGCCAGCATCTGCTGCTCGCCGCCGGAAAGGGTGCCGGCGCTCTGCCAGCTGCGCTCCCTCAGGCGGGGGAACAGACTGTACACCCACTCAAGGTCTTTTTCGGTTTCGGCCTTATCCTTGCGCAGGTATGCGCCGATCTTCAGATTTTCCAGCACAGTCAGGTCGGCAAACACCCGGCGGCCTTCCGGCGACATGGCAATGCCGCTGGCCACGATCTGGTCGATGGGCTTGCCCAGCAGTTCCTGCCCGTTCCACAAAATGGAGCCGCTCTGTGCCTTTACAAGGCCGGAAATGGTGCGCATCAGGGTGGACTTGCCTGCGCCGTTGGCACCGATCAGGGTAACGATCTTGCCGTCCGGCACGTTCAGCGACACACCGCGCAAGGCCTGAATGCCGCCATAGGAAACATGTAAATCCTTGATCTCAAGCATCTTCGTCCACCCCCAGATAAGCGTCGATCACCCGCGGGTCGTTCTGCACCTCGGCGGGCGTACCCTCGGCGATCAAGCGGCCAAAGTCCAGCACATAGACCCGGTCGGAAATATCCATCACCAGATCCATGTGGTGCTCGATCATGAACACAGTCAGTCTGAAATCGGTGCGGATACGGTCAATAAAGGCGGTCAGTTCTTCGGTCTCCTGCGGGTTCATACCGGCAGCAGGCTCATCCAGCAGCAGCAGCTTCGGCTCGGTGGCAAGCGCGCGCGCGATCTCCACCCGGCGCTGCAGGCCGTAGGGCAGGCCAGTAGCCAGTTCATTGCGCACATCCTCAAGTCCCAGCACATGCAGCAGGTTTTCGCACTCCTCGCGCTGGCGCTTTTCCTCGTCTGCATTCAGCCGGAAGGTAGCGCTCAGCAGGTTGGCCGAGCGGCGGCAGTGCTTGGCGATGAGCACGTTCTCAAACACGGTCTGGCTCTTCCATAGACGGATATTCTGGAAGGTGCGGGCAATACCCATCTGGGTGATCTTATCGGGCGTGGGGGCGATCATGTGGGAATACCTGCTCGCGTTCTGGCCCTTATAGAGCTTTTTCATCTTGCCGTGGGGCGTGTTCTCAATGATCTTGCGTCCCTCGAACCACACCGCGCCGTTGGTGGGCGCATACACGCCGGTGACAACGTTGAACGCGGTGGTCTTGCCGGCACCGTTGGGGCCGATGAGGGAGACGATCTGATCTTTATCCACCTTCAGGTTCAGATTATCCACAGCCACCACGCCGCCAAACTGCATCGTGGCGTTTTCAATGGTCAATACGTTTTCACTCATTTGGAACGCGCCTCCTTTTTGGCAGCTTTTGCAGTGGATGCGGGCTTTTTCTGGAACAATTCACGGTCGCCCATGATGCCCTTGCGGAAGAACAGCACCACCGCCATAATGATGATGCTGAACACCACCATGCGGAAGCCGGAACGCAGCAGCGGCACACGGAAGCCGCCGATCCAGGTCTCGTTGTCGAGGAAGCGCAGCAGCCATTCGGAGCTGGCGATGAACAGGAAGGACGCGATGATGGAACCGGACACCGAGCCAATGCCGCCAATGACCACGATCAGCAGGATCTCGTAGGTCATGCTGGATTTGAAGGTGGTGGCCTGCACGCTGGCCTGATACATGGCAAGCATTGCGCCGGAGATACCGGCAAAGAAGCTGCTGATGATAAAGCTCATGCGCTTGTGGCTGGCAAGGTTGATGCCCATGGCTTCGGCAGCGATCTCGTCATCACGGATGGCTTTGAAGGCACGGCCATAGGTGGAGTTGATGAGCAGCAGAATGATGGCGATGCAGATGCCAGAGAAGAGGAAGGGCATCACGGTCTCCAGATGCAGGGTCGTGCCGCCCAGCGAAAGGTTGAAGCTGGCAAAGCTGGTAAAGCCGTACAGAAGGTTGGAGCCGTTGGTCAGCGGGCCAAAGCCCTCGTAAACCACGGCGGCACGGATGATCTCGGCAAAGCCCAGTGTAGCAATGGCAAGATAATCGCTCTTGAGCTTCAGCACCGGCAGGCCGATGAGGAAGGCGAACAGCGCTGCGATAAAACCGGCCAGGATCAGGCAGAACACAACACCCAGCAGCAGGCCGAAGCCGCCCAGAGGTTTGGAGAGCAGTTCCGGGATGGAGAAGCCGATGCCGCCGTTTGCATAGCGCTGATAGATGGACTTCTGCGAAGCGGCGGGAATGGTGAGGATGGCGTAGGTGTAGGCACCCAGCAGCATAAAGCCTGCCTGACCCAGACTGAACAGGCCGGTAAAGCCGTTCAGCAGGTTCATGGAGACAGCCACCAGTGCATAGATGGCACCCTTGCGCAGCACGGTGAGCAGCATGGAGGGCACAAAGCTCAGGTTATCCAGTGCCAGCAGCACCACCAGCAGAGCGGCCAGCGCCAGTGCGGCCCGGAGATAGATGCGTTTTTTCTCTTGTTTCATGGTCATCACACTTTCTCGGTCAGGTTTTCACTGAACAGGCCGGTAGGCTTGACGGCCAGCACCACGATCAGCAGTGCAAAGGTGAATGCATCGCTGAAGGTGGTAGCGCCTGCACCTTTGATAAGGCTCTCGCAGATGCCGATGATGAAGCCGCCGATCACCGCACCGGGAATGGAGCCGATGCCGCCGAACACCGCAGCCACAAAGGCTTTCAGGCCGGGCATGGCACCCACAGTGGGGGTGACTGCCGTGTAGTTGGAAAAATACATCATGGAACCGATGGCCGCAAGAAAGCTGCCCACCGCAAAGGTAAAGGAGATGACATTGTTGATCTTGATGCCCATCAGCTGAGCGGTCTCAAAATCGCGGGAAGCTGCGCGCATTGCCATGCCGATCTTGGTTTTCTGGATCAGGGTGACAAGCGCAGCCACCAGCACAATAACGAGGAACGGCGTTACCACCGTCACCCGCTTGGTCTGGCAGCCCAGCACCGTGACGGTGTCGCTGATCCACGGCAGGGCAGGGTACTGCTTGGCCAGACCGCCGGTGACATACCACATCGAGTTCTGCAAAAGGTAGGACATACCGATCGCGGAGATCATTACCGACATGCGCGGCGCGGTGCGCAGGGGCTTGTAGGCGATCTTTTCCACTGCGATGCCCAGCAGTACCGTTGCCACCACCACCAACGGGATGGAAATGGTCAGCGGAAGGGAAGCAGTAGCGTACACCATCAGAAAACCGGCTACGGTAAAGATATCGCCGTGGGCAAAGTTGATCAGGCGCAGGATGCCGTACACCATCGTGTAGCCAATGGCGATCAATGCATACTGGCCGCCCACCGAGATACCTGCCAGCAAATAGGGCAGAAACTTTGCAGCCATAAGGGGGACCCTCCATTTCTTACAACTTTTAATAAAATAAACTCCTCCAGTCACCTCCGGTGACAGCCCCCTCCCAGAGGGGGCCAAACCTGCCGGAAGGCTACAAAAAGGCTCCCTCGTTGAGGGAGCTGGCAACGCCGTCAGGCGTTGACTGAAGGAGTTTACAGGTTCAAATCAGCCTTCCACGCTCTGAGTCTTGACGAACTCAAATGCGCCGTCGGCAGCTTTCTTGATGTAAGCCATATCCTTGTTGGCATCACCGGTGGTCTGGTCAAAGGTGATGTTGCCGGTCACGCCGTCGTAGTTTACGCCGTACAGAGCATCGCGGATGGCGGTGCCGTCGGTGCTGCCTGCTGCCTTGATGGCTTCCAGAGCCACCATGTAGCCGTCGTAGCCCAGTGCAGAAACAGCTGCCACGATGTCATTGCCGCCGTTGTTGGTCAGCTTCTGGCTGTCGGCGTTCAGCCACTCCTTAAAGCCGGTCACGAACTCCTTGGCTGCGCCGGAATCATCGTTCTCATCAAAGAAGGTGGAGCAATACACCTGCACGCTGGTGCCCTTCTGGGCATCCAGAATAACGCTGGACTCCCATGTGTCGCCTGCGGTAATGGGTTTGTCGAAGCCTGCAGAAGCAGCCTGTGTGATGATCTGGGCGGCGTAGGTGGTGGCGCAGGGAGCAAAGATCACATCTGCACCGGCGTTGATGGCGTTCTGGATGTAGGCGGAGAAGTCCGAGGTGCCCTCGGGGAACTGCTCGCTGGTAACAGTGCCGCCCAGATCCTCAAAAGCGTTGACGAAGTAGGTGGCCAGACCGGAGCCGTAGTCCTCGCCCAGCATGCTCAGCACGTAGGCGTTGGCAGCACTGAACTCATCCTTTGCAAAGTTTGCCATGACCGAGCCCTGGAACGGGTCAAGAAAGCAGACACGGAAGTAGTAGGGGTTGGCCTCAGTCACGGCGGGGTTGGTGCAGGAGCAGCCAATGGCCGGGATGGAAGCGGACTGGAAGGTGGGAGCGGCTGCAATGGAAACACCGGAGCCGTAGCTGCCCAGCACGATGGAGACTTTTTTGGAGACCAGCTCCTGTGCAGCAGTCACGGCCTTATCGGTGCTGGACTGGTTATCCACTTCCACCAGCTCCACGTTATAGGTCTCACCGCCGATCTCCACGGTGGGAGCAAGGCTGTTGGCATACTCGACACCCAGCACTTCCTGCTTGCCGCCTGCGCCGTTATCACCGGAAGCCGGTTCAAACACGCCGATCTTAATGGTCTTGCCGCCTGCAGAAGAGCCGCTTGCGGAACCGCCAGAAGAAGAGCAGCCTGCCAAAGCTGCTGCTGCGGCGGTGATGCCTGCCGCTTTCAGGAAATCACGACGCGAAATGAATGCTTTCATAAGAATTGCCCCCTCTATTATTTCTTGACACTTTCCCAGATAAAACAAGAAAAACCCGCAACGACGCAGTGATCCTCAGATCCTGCATCGTTGCGGGTTTCTTAACATTGTTTTAGCACATGAAAAGGAACTTGTCTAGGCTGAATTTGAATTTTTTTAAATTTTCGTCAGATGATAAAAAGAAACTGTACTTGAACAGCGTGCATTTTGGGCGGGTTTGATACAGACTGTCTTTTGACCAAATACAGATTTGCCGTAAGGGTCATACTTTAATCCGCTGCACGTCCCAGCCGCATCTTGAAATCGCTGTAGCCGAACTTCACCAGCTCCCGGCAGGTGCCGTTTTCGTCCATTGCCCAGATGGGCGGCAGCGGCATCCCGTTGAAGGTGTTGTTCTTGCAGGTGGTGTAGATGGCCATATCGCCGAAAATGAGCCTTTGCCCCTCGGTGAGCGGGGAGGCAAAGCTGTAGTCGCCCACCACATCCCCGGCAAGGCAGGTGGGGCCGCCAAGGCGGATGAGGTACGGCTTTTCGCCGGGGTCCCCGGCATCCAGCAGCGGCGGGCGGTAGGGCATCTCGATCACATCCGGGGTGTGGCAGGCCGCAGACATGTCCAGAATGGCAAGGCTCGTCTCGCCATTTTGCAAAGTATCCAGCACAGTGGTAACAAGATACCCGGCGTTCAGCGCCCATGCTTCGCCCGGCTCCAGATACACCTGCACGCCGTACTTTTTCTGTGTTTCGGTAATGCACTGTTCCAGCGTGGCAAGGCGGTAGCCGGGGCGGGTGATATGGTGCCCGCCGCCAAAGTTGAGCCACTTCATCCGGGGCAGAAGACCCCCGAACTTTGCTTCCACCGCCGCCAGCGTCAGGGCCAGTGCATCGGCATCCTGCTCGCACAGGGTGTGGAAGTGCAGTCCGTCCAGTAATTCGGGCAGGGCCGGGTCTGCCTGCACGGCGGCATCCCACTGGGCGCGGGTGGTGCCAAGGCGGCTGCCCGGGGCGCAGGGGTCGTAAATTGCATGGCCTTCCTGCGTGGAGCACTCCGGGTTCAGCCGCAGGCCCACGCTCTTGCCCGCCGCCTTTGCTGCCGGGCCGAACTTTGCCAGCTGGCTGGGCGAATTGAACACGATGTGGTCGGCGTACTGCAGCAGCTCCGCGAACTCGTCTGCCCGGTAGGCCGCGCAGAACACATGGTTCTCTTTTTCCGGCAGCTCTTCTTTGCCAAGGCGGCTCTCGTACAGGCCGCTGGCCTCGGTGCCCGCCAGATAAGGAGCCAGCACCGGGTAAACATTAAAGTTGGAAAAAGCCTTCTGCGCCAGCAGAATTTTGCAGCCGGTGCGCTGCTGCACCCCCAGCAGAAGTTCGCCGTTGCGGCGCAGCTGCCCTTCGTCCAGCAGATAGCAGGGGGTGGGCAGAGAGGCAAGCGCTTCCCAAGAAAGGTTTGCAAGGCCCGCAAAGGGCGGGCGGGTATCGGCCAGCCGCATCAGTCCACCAGCGCCGGGCTGTGGCTCTCGGAACGGGGCAGGCCGTACTTGTCCAGAGCGTCCAGATACGGGTCCGGATCAAACTCTTCCACAGTGTGCACGCCCTTGGTGGTCCACTTGCCGGTGAGCAGCATCAGTGCGCCGCACATGGCCGGTACGCCGGTGGTGTAGCTGATGGCCTGAGAGCCGACCTCCTTGTAGCACTCCTGATGGTCGCACACATTATAAATATAGTAGGTCTTTTCCTTGCCGTCCTTCTTGCCGGTGAAGATGCAGCCGATGTTGGTCTTGCCCTTGGTGCGGGGGCCAAGGCTGGCGGGGTCCGGCAGCAGAGCCTTGAGGAACTGGATGGGCACGATCTCCTGCCCGTTGAAGTTGACCGGGGTGGTGGACAGCATGCCCACATCCTCCAGACAGCGCATGTGGTCGAGATAGCTCTGGCCAAAGGTCATGAAGAAGCGGATGCGCTTTGCCTCCGGGATGTTCTTGGCAAGGGACTCGATCTCCTCGTGGTGCAGCAGGTACATATCCTTGTCGCCCACCTGATCGAAGTTGTATTCCCGCTTGATGCTCATAGCCGGGATCTCCACCCAGTGGCCGTTCTCCCAGTAGCTGCCGGGAGCGGACACCTCGCGCAGGTTGATCTCCGGGTTAAAGTTGGTGGCAAAGGCATAGCCGTGGTCGCCGCCGTTGCAGTCCAGAATATCAATGGTGTCAATGGTGTCGAACTCGTGCTTTTTGGCGTAGGCGCAGTAAGCCTGGGTCACGCCCGGGTCGAAGCCGCTGCCCAGCAGGGCGGTCAGGCCGGCTTCCTCAAACTTCTTTGCGTAGGCCCACTGCCAGCTGTAATCAAAGTAGGCGGAGAAGCCTGCTTCCTTGCAGCGCTTCTCGTAGATGGCACGCCACTCCGGGTCGTCGGTGTTCTCCGGCTCGTAGTTGGCGGTGTCCATATAGTTTACGCCGCAGGCAAGGCAGGCATCCATGATGGTCAGGTCCTGATAGGGCAGGGCAATGTTCATCACGAGGTCGGGCTGATAAGCCTTGATGAGGGCGATCACTTCATCCACCTTGTCGGCATCCACCTGTGCGGTGGTGATCTTGGTAGCGGTTTTGGGGGCCAGCTCTGCAGCCAGCTTGTCGCACTTGGACTTGGTACGGCTGGCGATGCAGATCTCGGTGAACACCTCGGGTACCTGACAGCACTTGTGGATGGCAACGGAGGCCACGCCGCCGCAGCCGATGATCAGAACTTTGCTCATGATTTTTCTCCTTTATGTCAATGTGTGCAAATTCGGTCAGACCTGAAAGCCGGGCCAGCCCTTGTCCAGCGCGATCAGCGTTTCGCGCAGCACCTTGCAGGCGGTGGCGGTGGAAACGCCGGTGGTATCCAGCGTGGGAGCCAGCTCGTTGAGGTCTGCGGCTACGATGTTGGCTTTCGTCACGGTGCGGATGGCATCCAGCAGCTGCAAAAAGCTCACGCCGCCGGCTTCGGGCGTGCCGGTGCCGGGGAAGCAGGAGGGGTCCAGACAGTCGAGGTCGATGGTCAGGTAGACGGGCACCTTGCTCTCGCACAGCTGTTCCGTCAGCTCGGCAAGGCCGGTAAAATCGAATTTGTGCATCTCGGTGTGCTGGGCTGCAAACTCGAACTCGGCGCGGTCGCCGCTGCGGATGCAGAACTGGTGGATGCGGCCGTCGCCCACCAGCTCATGGCAGCGGCGCAGCACGCAGGCGTGGCTCAGCTTTGCACCAAGGTAGTCGTCCCGCAGGTCGGCGTGGGCATCAAAGTGCACGATGTGCAGATCCGGATATTTCTTCACAGCAGCCCGCACGGCACCCAGCGTCACCAGATGTTCACCGCCCAGCAGCAACGGGAACTTGCCGTCCTGCAGGATCTCCTCTGCGCGGGCTTCGATGTCCGCAAGGGCGCTCTCGCTGGAGCCGAAGCACAGCTCCAGATCGCCGCTGTCGAAGATGTCAAAATCGGTCAGGTCGGCATTCTGGTAGGGGCTGTAGGTCTCCAGACCATAGCTTTCGTGTCGGATGGCCGCCGGGCCGAACCGTGCGCCCGGGCGGTAGCTGGTGGTGGAATCGTAGGGCGCACCGTACAGCACGATGCTGGCGGCGCGGTAGCTGCTGTCACAGCCGATGAAGTTTTCAATGTTGGGTTGCATCAGTGTTCCTCCACTTCCCGCAGCATTTCCTCAAGGAATGCCGGCAGGTAAAATGCGCCGACATGCAGCCGGGCGGTGTAATAGCGGGTGCGCATGTTCAGCGCCTTCCATGCGTCTGCATCCAGATCATCGATGGGATGATACTTTTTGCTGGCAAAGCCGAACAGCCAGTACCCAGCCGCAAAGGTGGGAATGTGTGCCTGATACACTCGGCTGATGGGGAAGGTGGACGCAATGCGCTTGTGGCTGCGCTGCATGGCGCTGGCATCCTCGGCATAGAAGGGGCTGCCCTGCTGGTTCACCATGATGCCGTCCGCTTTCAGGGCATTGAAGCAGCTGCCGTAGAACTCGCGGGTGAACAGACCCTCGGATGGGCCGAAGGGATCGGAGGAGTCCACGATGATGAGGTCGTACTCCTCCTCGCAGCGGCGGATATACTTGAGGGCGTTCTCAAAATAGATGTGCACCCGGCGGTCATCCATACGGCAGGCGTTGCTGGGCAGGAAGGCGCGGCAGGCTTCCACCACCTGCGGGTCCATCTCCACAAGGTCGATGCGCTCCACCCGGTCGTAGCGGGTCAGCTCCCGCACCACGCCGCCGTCACCGGCACCGATGACAAGGATGTCTTTTGCCTGCTTGTGCACCGCCATGGGCACATGCACGATCATCTCGTCATAGATGAATTCGTCGCGCTCGGTCAGCATCACATTGCCGTCCAATGTGAGCACCCGGCCAAACTCCGGCGTTTCAAAAATATCGATGCGCTGGTAATCGCTCTGCTTGGAGTAGAGCTGTTTGTTCACCCGGATGCTGTGCTTCACGTCCGGGGTGTGAAACTCAGAAAACCAAAATTCCATCTGCATTCCCTCCTTATGCCAGAACGTTCAGCCGCTCGATGTCCGGGTCCTCGGGGCCGGTCATGCTGCAGCCCTTGGCCTTGGCGTACTCGATGTAGTTCAAAATTTCCTTGGTGATGCGCTCGCCCGGGGCCAGAATGGGAATGCCCGGCGGGTAGCACATGACGAACTCGCTGCACACCATGCCCTCGGTCTCCCGGAGCGGCAGGCTCTTTTTGGGCGCATAGAACGCTTCCTGCGGGCTGGCAGCCACAACGGGGTCGATGTATTCCTGACTCAGCAGGCCGGAGCCATCGGTCTGGTAGCGGCGCTTGATCTCGGCCAGCGCGCTGACCAGACGCTCCACCTCCTGCGGGCGGTCGCCGATGGAAAGATAGGCAAGGATGTTGCCAATGTCGCCGAACTCAATCTGGATGTCGTACTCATCGCGCAGGATGTCGTACACCTCAATGCCTGCAAGGCCGATATCCAGCGTGTGGACGCTGAGCTTGGTGGTATCAAAGTCAAAAACGGAGTCGCCGTTGCACAGCTCCTTGCCAAAGGCGTAGTAGCCGCCCACGGCGTTGATCTCCTCGCGGGCATATTCGGCCATGTCGGCCACTTGGTGGAATACCTGCCGCCCGCGCTGCGCAAGGTTGCGGCGGGAGATATCCAGACTGGACATGAGCAGGTAGCTGCCGGAGGTGGTCTGGGTCAGGTTGATGATCTGCCGCACATAGCCCGGGTGCACATTGGGGCCGATGAGCAGCAGGCTGGACTGCGTTAAACTGCCGCCGCTCTTGTGCATGGAGACGGATGCCATATCAGCCCCTGCCGCCATGGCAGACACCGGCAGGCCGCCGCCAAAGTAGAAGTGGGTGCCGTGGGCTTCGTCTGCAAGGCAGAGCATCCCGGCATCGTGGGCCATTTTTACGATGGCGCGCAGGTCAGAGCAGATGCCGTAGTAGGTGGGGTTATTCACCAGCACAGCCACAGCATTCGGATGCTCTTTAATGGCCTTTTCCACCTGTTCCCGCTTCATGCCCAGCGAGATGCCAAGGCGCTTGTCCACCTCGGGGTTCACATACACCGGCACTGCGCCGCACAGTACCAGTGCGTTCAGCACACTGCGGTGCACATTGCGGGGCAGAATGATCTCATCGCCGCGCTTGCAGGCGGTAAGCACCATGCTCTGCACACTGCTGGTGGTGCCGCCCACCATGAGGAACGCGTGGGCAGCGCCAAAGGCATCTGCGGCCAGCTCCTCTGCTTCCCGGATGACCGATACCGGGTGGCAGAGATTATCCAGCGGCTTCATGCTGTTCACATCCACGCCCACGCACTGCTGGCCCAGAAAGGCGGTCAGCTCCGGGTTGCCGCGGCCTCGCTTGTGGCCGGGCACATCAAAGGGCACCACCCGCATTTTGCGGAACTGTTCCAGCGCTTCATAGATGGGCGCACGGTTCTGGTTCAGCCGGAACCGTGTTCGGTTCTCACTCATGTTTTTCCTCCGTCCCTGATCCCGATGCAAACAAAAAAGCGCAAGTACCGCACAAAAAGTGCAGACTTGCGCTTTGAAAAGCATTTGAATGCGCCGCCAAAGACCCCCGGAAGAAACACCAGAGTACAAAGGCCGCTTCGCATGATTCAAAAAAAGACGGGATTATGAGAGTCTATATAGCAATTCTGCTTTTACTGCTCTTTATTGACCGTTTCACAAGTCTGCACACTGACTGCGCAATTTCATGGTTGTAAAGGAACCAACTTATAAAATTTGAGCTGCTACGCTCAATCAATAATGGCGGCTGTGCCGCCGGTCGGCAGTGGACCCGGCTGTCCGTATGGCCTTAGCCCCGCTGGGCGGTCCATGGTAAATTGCTTTGAAAAGACTCTGCTATGCTTTGTCTCTCAAAATCAAATGTGATTTTATCATGCACAGAAAGCGTTGTCAATGATTTTTTTGAAGAAAAATTTAAAAAATCAATGTACAGAGTACCAACTTGAATACCGTTGCAAAATATTATGATGCACGGTACACGATGGTTACTACGGTTCTTATTGTTCTGCTGATCCTTGCACTGCTGGAGATCGTCCTGCTGAACGGTGCCGCAGCTGTTCGAATCCATCCTCGAGAGTGAGACTTAAGATGCCGGGCAAAACAAAAAAACAGCGTAATTTCTACGCTGGTTCTTTTGGTGGGCGCGGGTGGATGTCGCGAGCCGCGCATCTAAAAAAGCCCCGCAGGGGCTTTTTTGCCCGCCGGACTATTCGGCGGGCCGATGCTGTTCGAACCCACCCGCCCAGTGAGTCTGGCTTTGCAGCAAAACAAAAACCTCAGCGTACTTACATACGTTGAGGTTTTTTGGTGGGCGCGGGTGGATGTCGCGAGCCGCGCTGCTAAAAACAGCCCACCGGGCTGTTTTTGCGCCATCTTCAGCGATGTCGCCGCAGCTGTTCGAATCCACCCTCGAGAGTGAGACTTAAGATGTCGGGCAAAACAAAAACCAGCGTAATTTCTACGCTGGTTCTTTTGGTGGGCGCGGGTGGATGTCGCGAGCCGCGCTGCTAAAAACAGCCCACCGGGCTGTTTTTGCGCCATCTTCAGCGATGTCGCCGCAGCTGTTCGAATCCACCCTCGAGAGTGAGACTTAAGATGTCGGGCAAAACAAAAACCAGCGTAATTTCTACGCTGGTTCTTTTGGTGGAGCGAAGCAACCTAAATCCGAACCATTGCCCTCTGGGGCATCTTTGGCGGCGATTTCATCGAAAGTGATGGTTTTTGTGCCGTCTTTGTAGTTGAATGTAATCAAAACTTTTTCATCATAGAGATAAACGGCGTTCACGAATGTATTGATAAGCGTCTCATGGTGGCTTTTCACGTTCGGGTCGAGCTTGCGGAACCGGGTCAACCAGAACCGAACCTGATTTTCGCTTAACCGCGGGCGAGCGATTTTTTCTTCGGCAATCCGAACCTCAAGTTCTTTCTGCTGGGCTTCCAGCTTTTCCAAACGCGATTTGGTGGAGTTGGTCAGCACACCTGCTTGAATGGCGTTCAGCATATTTTCAATGCCGTTCTCTACCTCGCGCATCTGCTTTTCCAGCAAAGGGAGAGTGGTGTTTTCCTGATCCTGCAACTCCATCACTTCCGC